>URDZ01000069.1:0-11249 GCA_900546725.1 uncultured Collinsella sp.
ACTGCGGGAACGGCCTATCCGCTCAATGTGTTCGGCTGAGATCGGAAATCAACCAAATGGCTTCGTAAACGGGCACCCCAGGGCAGCTAATTTGAGTTGCGGTGATATACGGACCGTTTGAGGCTTCTGGCTTGTAAAACAGTCCGTATTTCACCGCAACTGCTGAGGGGATGGGTTAACGGAGCAGGCCGGCCACTTCGCCTGCTAGGGTGATGGTGCCGGCCGCTACGAAGGACTCGCCCACAGCCTCGAAGGCTGCGAGGGCCTCGGACACGCTGGGGTACACGCCCGCAAGCTTATCGGCGTCCACCAGAGCGGCAAGCTCCTCTGCCGGCAGGGCGCGATCGGAATCGGTCTGCGTCACGACCACGCGCGGGAAGGCCGGAATCAGCACGTCGACGATGCCCGCCACGTCCTTGTCTGCCAGCGCGGCGCACAGCAACGTCGGGCGATTCTCTACGCACGGATCGATCTCGTCCAGCGCGCTCACAAAGTTCTCGCAGCTCTGGGGGTTATGGCAGGCATCGATCAACTTGAGCGGATCGGTTCCCAGCACATCAAAGCGACCCGGCGTGGGGCAGCCCATAAGCGAAACGTCGAGCGCCTCATGGTCGAGCTCGCGACCCAAATAGCCCTCGCACAGCATAATCGCGCACGCGGCATTCTGCGGCTGATAGGCCGGCTTGACCATGCTCGACGTATAGATTGCGCGCGGCGTGGTGCAGCTAAACTCCACCGTATCGCCCACGTATGCCGGAAGTTTGGTCGTCGTATGGCTCACCACGAGCGGCACAACACCGCACTCGCGGCAACGGGCATCCATCACACGCTGAACGCTCGCCTCATGCGTACCCTCGCCCAAAACAACCAAACGACCAGGCTTAATAACCGCAGCCTTCTCCCCCGCAATAGCCTCAAGCGTGTCGCCAAGGACCTTCGTATGGTCGAGTCCAATGCCCGTAATGGCGACAGCCACGGGATCGGTCGCACTCGTAGCATCCCATCGTCCGCCCATGCCAACCTCAAGCACGGCCACGTCCACGCAAGCCTCAGCAAACATAGTCAAACCGGCCACGGACAAAAGATCGAAGGGCGTAATAGAACGGAGCTCCTCACCCGCCGCCTCACGACGTGCGTTGAGACGTCGACCTGCCTCATACGCCGCAGAGACACCATGTGCAAAGACCTCGTCCGAAACGACCTTTCCGTCAATCTCCATACGCTCGGGATAACGCACCAGATGTGGAGACGTAAAGAGCGCCGTCTTAAGGCCCTCACCACGAAGAATGGCAGCCGAGAATCGCGTCGTCGAGGTCTTTCCATTGGTACCGGCTATCTGGACGCAATCATAGAACTCGTCAGGACGACCAAGCTCATCGAGCATCTCGACGACGGTCTCGAGCAGTGGCGTGGAATAACGCGCGATCTTGCCCGTATCGGCCGCAAGTGCAACAGCCTCATCAAAAGAAAGCTCCGGAACCTCAAACGGCACCGAATACAACCCAGAACGCTTTGCCATAGCCAAAGTCCCCTCAACATAAAAAGAGGCCCGTAAGCAACAACGAGCCCCTCCCATTCAAAATATCAGCCAAACACCGCTTTGCAGCGAGATCAAGGCCACAACCCTGTGGCCCTAACGCGCCAGATGCAAACAACCACGTAAACGAACTAGGAGCGGCCCGACGCTTTGCTCGATACAAGTTCCGCACGCAAAGGACAGCACTTAATGTGCTGTCCGTCTTGCGCAGGACTGTCCGCAGTAGCGAGCAAAGCGTCGGGACGCGCCCCTCAGTAAAATCTACGAGAAGTCAGCAACCTGAGCAGTCAGCGCCGCCAGGATCTCCTTGAGCTCAGCTGCACGGTCCCTCTTCTTCTGCACCACCGCGGGCGCGGCCTTGGCCACAAAGCCCTCATTGGCGAGCGTCTTCTCGCAGCCGGCCAGCTCCTTCTGGGCCGCGGCAATCTCCTTCTCCAGGCGCACCTTCTCGGCCGAAAGGTCAACCTTGCCCTCGAGCACCACAAAGGCCTCGACGCCGCTGTCGACCACAGCGATGCTCGCGGCCGGCTTCTCAACGTCGGTACCCATGACCAGCGAAGCGGTGTTGGCCAGCGGCTCAATCGTGGAGCGCAGGCTCTCGAGCTTCTCGATATCCTCGGCACCGGCGCGCACGACCACGTCAAGCTCGGCCTTGGGGCTCAAGCGATAACGCGAACGCGTGGCGCGGGCGGCGGAAACGACGGCGCGGCACAGCTCAAACGCGCGCTCGGCGTCCTCGTCAACATACTTGGCGTAGTCGGCGGGCTCGGGCCACTTGGCGATCATGAGCGCCTCGGCGCGGTCAACGTTGCCCTCGGCATCCAGATCGAGCACGCTCGCCGGCATGTTGTCCCAGATCTCCTCGGTGACAAACGGCATGAGCGGGTGCATCAGGCGAATGGAGGTATCGAGCACAAAGATCAGGTTGCGCTGCGCCTGCAGACGACCCTCACCCTTCAGGCGGGCCTTGGTGACCTCGACGTACCAGTCGCAGACCTCATTCCAGAAGAACTGCTGCACGCCGCGGGCCATATCGCCAAAGGTGTAGTTCTCAATACCCTCGGTGACCATCTTGACGGCCTTGGCCAGACGACTGAACATCCAGGCGTCGGCCGGCGTCTCCACGACGGGCTCGCCGGGCGTGTAGCCTTCCATGTTCATGAGCAGGAAGCGGCTGGCGTTCCAAATCTTGGTCACAAACGACTTGGCCTGCTCGGTGCGCGGGCTGTCGATAAGCCTCTTGGTCTTCTTGTCGATGTTCGCGTCGAACTTGACGTCCTGGTTGTTGGTGCACAGCGTGAGCAGGTTGAAGCGCATAGCGTCGGCGCCGTACATGCCGATGAGGTCCATGGGGTCAACGCCGTTGCCCTTGGACTTGGACATGCGGCTGCCGTCCTTGGCCAGGATCGTCGGGTAGATGACAACGTCCTTAAACGGCACCTCGTCCAAGAAGTACAGCGAGCTCATGACCATGCGGGCGACCCACAGCGCGATGATGTCGCGCGCAGTGACGAGCGCCGTCGTGGGGTGATGGCCCTCGAGCAGCTCCGGCTTTTGCGGCCAGCCCTGCGTGGCGAAAGTCCACAGCTGCGAGCTGAACCAGGTGTCCAGCACGTTCTCGTCCTGGTGCACGTGATGGCCGCCGCACTTGGGGCACACGTCGGTGTCCTCGGTAAGGGCGTCCTCCCAGCCGCAGTCCTCACAGTAGAACACAGGGATGCGGTGGCCCCACCACAGCTGGCGCGAGATGCACCAGTCCTTGAGGTTTTCCATCCAGGTGGTGTAGGTCTGCGTCCAGCGCGCGGGGTGGAAGGTGACCTTGCCGGAGTTGACGGCGTCGAGCGCCGGCCCCTTGAGCTTGTCGACGGCCACAAACCACTGCTCGGACAGCCACGGCTCAAGCGCGGCGTCGCAACGGTAGCAGTGCATGACGGAGTGATCGAGGTCCTCGACGTGATCGAGCAGGTCGTGCTCCTCGAACCACTTGATGACGGCCTCGCGGCACTCGTCGCGGTTCATGCCGGTGAACTCGCCGTAGCCTTCGACGACCACCGCGTGCTCGTCGAAGATGTTGATCTGCGGCAGGTCGTGAGCCTGACCCATGGCGTAGTCGTTGGGGTCGTGGGCCGGAGTAACCTTAACGAAGCCGGAACCGAAGTTGGCGTCGACATGCCAATCCTCAAAGATGGGGATCTCGCGGTCGACGATGGGGAGCTTGACGGTCTTGCCCACGAAGGCGGCCTTCTCGGGGTCCTTCGGGGAAACGGCGACGCCCGTGTCGCCGAGCATGGTCTCGGGGCGCGTGGTGGCGACGACGATGTAGTCCTGGCCGTTGACCGGCTCGGTCAGCGGGTAGCGCAGGTGCCACAGGTGGCCCTTCTCGTCCTTATACTCGGCCTCGTCGTCCGAGATGGCGGTGGTGCAGTTGGGGCACCAGTTGACGATACGCTTGCCACGGTAGATCAGGCCGTCGTGGTACCAGTCGCAGAAGACCTTACGCACGGCCTGGGCGTAATCCTCGTCCATGGTAAAGCGCTCGTTATCGAAGTCGACGGAGCAGCCCATGCGCTTGATCTGCTCGACGATGATGCCGCCGTACTCGTGGGTCCAGTCCCAGCAGGCGTCGACAAACTTGTCGCGACCGATCTCCAGGCGGCTGATGCCCTCGCTCTTGAGCTTCTTGTCGACCTTGGTCTGCGTGGCGATACCGGCGTGATCGGTTCCGAGCACCCAGCGCGTGGACTTGCCGCGCATGCGGGCCATACGAATGATGGCGTCCTGGATGGAGTCGTCGGTGGCGTGACCCATGTGGAGCTTGCCGGTCACGTTGGGAGGCGGAATGGTGACGGTGCAGTCGCCCACGCCCTCACGGCGCTTGTAGTAGCCGCCGTCGAGCCACTTCTGCAGGATCGCCGGCTCGTTGGTCGACGGATCGTAGTTCTTGGGCATCTCTTCCATATATCTCTCCCTTGCCCATCGGGGAGGAATGTAGGCCCGATTTTCACTCGGTCAAGTCCTGGCTCGCACGAAGACCACATTAAGTGGTCTTCGGCTCGTGCGGAATCTACGAAAATCGGGCCTACATTCCTCCCCTTAGGTATCGATTACTTCAGTCTGAATGGACTATGCTGAGACTTTAAACAAACACACAGAATAACACAGGTAGTTGGGGTTATTGCGTATATATAAAATAGCCTCCGACCGCGGATGGTCGGAGGCTATTTGCAAACACGTTTTAGGCTGGTTTAGCCGTAGATGCGCTGGGGCTGTTCTTCGCCCTTTACGGAGGCTTCGGTCACAACGACCTTGGAAACGCCCTCCTCGCTGGGCAGGTCGAACATCGTCTGCTGCAGCACGTCCTCGCAGATGGAACGCAGGCCGCGGGCACCGGTCTTGCGGGCGAGCGCCATGCGGGCGATCTCGTGCAGGGCAGCGTCCTCAAACTCAAGCTCAACGTCCTCGAGCTGGAACATCTTGCGGTACTGACGCACCACGGCGTTCTTGGGCTCGGTCAGGATCGAAACCAGGTCGTCCTCGTCGAGCGCCTGCGTCTGGGTAACGACGGGCGTACGTCCCACAAACTCGGGAATCATGCCAAAGGCGTTGAGGTCCTGCGGGAGCACCTGACGCAGCAGGTCGTTCTCGTCGACCGAGGTGGGGCCGGCGATCTCGGAGTTAAAGCCCACGCCCTTGTTGCCCACGCGATCGGCGATGATCTTGTCCAGACCCACAAAGGCACCACCGCAGATAAACAGGATGTTGGTCGTGTCGACCTGCAGCAGCTCCTGCTGGGGATGCTTGCGGCCGCCGGTGGGCGGAACGCTTGCCACCGTGCCCTCAAGAATCTTAAGCAGCGCCTGCTGAACGCCCTCGCCCGAAACGTCGCGGGTGATGGAAAGGTTCTCGGCCTTGCGGGCGATCTTGTCGATCTCGTCCACATAGATAATGCCGACCTGCGCGCGCTCGATATCGCCATCGGCGGCGTTGATAAGCTTGAGCAGGATGTTCTCCACATCCTCGCCCACGTAACCGGCCTCGGTGAGCGCGGTGGCGTCGGCGATGGCAAACGGCACCTCGAGGATGCGCGCGAGCGTCTGGGCAAGCAGCGTCTTACCGGTACCGGTGGGACCGAGCAGCAAAATGTTGGACTTGGCGAGCTCCACCTCGTCCATGTCATCGTCAAGCTGCGAGTCCAAACCGTCGTCAAAGGCCGAAAGCGCAGCACCACCCTCGATCACGCGGCGGTAATGGTTGTACACGGCAACCGACATGGCGCGCTTGGCGTCCTCCTGCCCCATGACATAGGCCGAAAGCTCGTCATAGATCTCGTGCGGCGTCGGCACATGCGTAATGACCTGGCGGGCGTCGTCCTCAAGCTCAAAGCCCTCGGCCTCGGGATCCATGGCAGGCTGCCCGGCAGCCTGGCCGTGATCGTTGAGGAAGCCCGGCAGCTTGCCGTTGCGGGCAGCGTCCATAAAGTCCGAAGCCAGCGACTCCTCCAGGATCTCGGAGCAGGCGGCGACGCACTCGTCGCAGATAAAGATGTTGGTCGGGCCCTTTACAAGGCGGCGAACCTGCCCCTGCTCTTTTCCGCAGAAGGAGCAGCGGATGGGATTGCCGTTCTCGTCGAAGTTGTCCTGCATGTTACCGGCCATCCTAGGCGTCCTTCGCGGCGAGGTCGCGCGAGGTGACGATACGGTCGATCAGGCCGTAGTCGAGGGCCTCGGCAGCGGTCAGGTAGTTGTCGCGCTCGGTATCGGCCTGGACCTTCTCGATGGGCTGTCCCGATGCGTCGGACAGGATCTGGTTGAGCTCTCGACGGGTCTTCTTGATCTCCTCAGCCACGATCTCGATCTCGGTCTGCTGACCCTGGGCACCGCCGCTGGGCTGGTGAATCATGACCTTGGAGTGCGGCAGACAGAAGCGCTTGCCCTTGGCGCCGGCCGAAAGCAGCACGGCGGCCATAGACGCGGCCATACCCACGCAAATGGTGGAGACCTGCGGCTTAATGAAGTTCATGGTGTCCAGAATCGCCAGGCCGGAGTAGACCTCACCACCGGGCGAATTGATGTAGAGCGAGATATCCTTCTCGGCATCCTGGCTCTCAAGATGCAGCAGCTGGGCAACGACCAGGTTGGCGCTGACGGAGTTGATCTCCTCGCCCAAGAAGATGATGCGGTCGTTGAGCAGGCGCGAATAGATATCGTAGCTGCGCTCGCCGCGCGGCGTCTGCTCGATAACGTATGGCACGAGGGCGGAATCGAACTTAGCGATCATACGCATCTCCATTTCTCTCTTGCGGACCAAATTGGTTCTAGATAAACGTACGGTGCCCGCATGCTATGCATTGGCTGGCACCGTACGAAGCAACCGGATAACCGGTGTATAACTTTACCCCATCACGGGCGCACCCATGCGCTCGCGGGCAAGGTGGCGAGAATTACTCGGCGTCCTTGGCGGTCTCGTCGACCTCGGTCACCTTGGCGTTCTCGACCAGGTGGTCGACGGCCTTGGAGCGACGGATGGACTCACGGACGGCAGGCATGCGGCCATCGGCGATGAACTCGGCCTTGGAAGCCTCGACGTCCTTGACGCCGGCCTTCTCGAACTCGGCGTTGATGTCGTCCTCGGTGACCTCGATCTTGAGCTCACGAGCGAGGGCGTCGAGAGCCAGGGACTCACGGGCAACGTCGTTGGCCTGCTTGTGCAGGTCGCCGATGAACTGCTCCATGGTCAGGCCGGAAGCGGGCAGCCAGGTGTCCAGCGTCATGCCGCGGGCAGCGAGGTTGGACAGGAAGTTCTGGCCAAGCTCCTCAAAGACGGACTGCTCGTAGTCGGCGTCCATCTCGTCGAGCTGCAGGCGCTCGGCGAGAGCGGAGACGCAACGGTTCTCCTTCTCGGCCGGGAGGCGGGAAGCCTTGTCCTGCTCGATCTCAATCTTGATGGCGTCGCGCATGGCGTCGATGCTGTCGAAGCCAAAGTCAGACTTGACGAGCTCATCGGTGAGCTCGGGGGTGTTGCGGACCTTGATGCCCTTGACGGTGACCTCGACGGTGTGGGTCTCGGCCTCCTCGCCCTCCTCGACCTCGTCGGTCCAGGTGACGGTCTTGACGTCGTCAACGTTAGCGCCGATCAGGGCCTCGTTGAACTCCTTGGGGTTGCTGTCGCTACCGGCGATGAGCATGCGGCCCTCGGCAGCGAAGTTGTCGGCGTTCTCGACGGCCTTGAGGTCGACGGTAACGTAGTCCTCGGCCTCGACGGCGCGACCCTCGACGTCCTCGAAGGTGGCGCGGTAGTTGAGGAGCATCTCGACCTGGTTGTTGATCTCGGACTCGGTGACCTCCGCGGGGGGCATCTCGATCTCGACGGCGTCGAAGGAGGAGAGCTCAGCGGCGGGACGCAGGGAGAACTCGACGGTGTAGGTGTACTCCTCATGATCCTTGGCGAGGTCGAGCTCCTTGTAGTCACCGCTCTTGGTGGGGACGATGTCCAGCTCGTTGAGGACGGCGGGCTCGTTGGCGGCGATCAGGTCGTTGGTGGCCTGAGCGAGGGTAGCCTCGGCGCCAAGAGCGGAGTCGATGACCGGACGGGGGGCCTTACCGGCACGGAAGCCCGGGAAGCGGTACTTCTTGGCGGTCTCCTTGTAGGCCTTCTTGATCGCGGCGTCGACGTCGGCGGCCGGGATGGTGACCGTAGCGGTGAGCTTGGCGTCCTTGACGTCAGAAGCGGTGATGTTCAACACGTTCCTCCTCATACTGCCCAGCTTATCTGAGGTGCTGGTACCTTTATGCAACAAGCGTCGCGAGGGCATAAGCCGACGCGGGTGCGTTGGTGCGGGCGAAAGGACTCGAACCTTCACGGGAATCCCACCAGAACCTAAATCTGGCGCGTCTACCAATTCCGCCACGCCCGCATGAGCGCACAGACTAGGAATGATAGCAGATACGAGCGACAAGCGCACGCACACGTTTTACAGGCTCACGACCTCACCACGAGTGCAAAAGGCGGGACGAGTTGCCCCGCCCCGCCCATTACGACTTGTTCGCTGACCCGCTACTCCCCCAGCAGGGCCTTCTCGGGCGTGATGGGCAGCGAGCGGACCTGATGTCCGGTGGCGTGTGCCACGGCCGAGGCCACGGCGGCGAGCGGCGTGTTGATGACGACCTCGCCGATCGACTTGGCTCCAAACGGACCCGTCGGCTCGTAGCTCGGCTCAAAGGCCACGCGAATGCTGCCGATATCCAGGCGCGTGGGCAGCTTGTAGCTCATAAAGTTGCCGGTGCGCAGGCGGCCGCGGTCATCGTGCTCGACAATCTCGTAGAGCGCATGACCGATGCCTTGGGCAATGCCGCCCTCGGCCTGGACGCGCGCGAGTGCCTCGTTGATCACGGTGCCGCAGTCGACGGCCGCGGCGTAGTCCACCACAGTCACCTTGCCGGTGGCCTTGTCGACCTCGACCTCGGCAATACCGGCCATAAACGGCGGAGGCGAAACAGGCAGACAGGCAGAGGCGTGCGAGGTGAGCGCGTCGCCGCCCGCGATGTTCTTGACGCACAGGTTGGCAAAGTCGCGCAGCGTGAGGTAGCGGTTCTGCTCGCGCGCGGCACGCTCGTCGGACAGGCGCACGTACTGGCCATCAAAGACCACATCGGCGGCGTCCACGTCCCACATCTGAGCGGCCTTGGCGCAAATCTTCTCGCGCAGCTCGGTCGCGGCGTTCTTGGCGGCAAGACCCGTCACGTACGTACCCGAGCTCGCGTACGAGCCGGCGTCAAACGGCGACACATCGGTGTCCACGCCGCGCACCACGATCAGCGAACTCTCCACGCCCAGCTCCTCGGCGGCAATCTGCGCCAGGATCGTATCGACGCCCATGCCGTTATCGGTGGCGCCGGTGCCGATGGTAATGAAGCCGTCCTCTTCCAAGCGCATGTCGATGCCGGCGATATCCACGTTGGAGATGCCCGAGCCCTGCATGGTGAGCGCGCAGCCCAGGGCGCGCACGCGGTCGCCCAGGTCGACGGCCAGCGGCTTGTCGCGCCAGCCGATCATGTCCATCGCGCGCAGCAGGCAGCGGTCGAGCGCGCAGGCGTTGAGCTTCTCGTTGTAGTACTGCAGCATGATCTCGCCCTCGTGCACCATATTCTTAAGGCGCAGGTCGGCGGGGTCCATGTGCAACATGTCGGCGAGCTCGTTGACGGCGCTCTCCACGGCAAACTGGCCCTGGGTGGCACCGTAGCCGCGATACGCGCCGCCGCGGTTGGTATTGGTGTAGACGGCGTCCCAGCTAAAGCGGCTCGCCTTCACATGGTTGTAGATGGGCAGGCTCTTGTGGCCCGAAAGGCCGATCGTCGTGGTAGCGTGCTCGCCGTACGCGCCGGCGTTGGACAGCGTGTGCAGATCGATGGCCGTGATGGTGCCGTCGTTCATGGCGCCCAGCTTAACGGTCATCTGCATCTGGTGGCGCGAGTTGCCCGCAGTGATGGTCTCCTCACGGGTGTAGCAGCAGTAGCTCGGACGGCCGGTCTGCTGGGTGACGAACGCCACAAAGATCTCGCAGCAGCCCGTCTGCTTAGAGCCAAAGCCGCCACCGATGCGCGGCTTAATGACCTGCACCTGCGACTGCGGAATATCGAGTGACTGCGCGACCATGCGGCGCACATGGAAGGGCACCTGTGTGGAGGTGGTCACCGAGATACGCCCGAACGCGTCGGTCGTCGCGAAGGCGCGGAAGGTTTCCATGGGCGCGGTCTGCGTGGCCTGGCTGGTGTAGGTGCGGGTGAAGACGATGTCGCTCTGGGCGAAGGCCTCGTCCAAGTCGCCAAAATCGCTCGTGCCGCTGCACACCAGGTTGCGCGGGACGTCGCCGCCCTGCGGGAACATAAAGGTCACGTCGCCCTCGGGGTGGACCACGATGTCATTATCGAGCGCCTGGGTAAAGTCGAGCAGCGGCTCGAGCACCTCATAGTCGACCTTGATGAGCTTGAGCGCCTTGTCGGCGGCTTCCTCGGTCTCGGCGGCGACAATCGCCACCTCTTCGTTTTGGTAACGGACGAGGTTCTCGAGAATCAGGCGGTCGTAGGGACTCGGCTGGGGATAGCTCTGGCCGGCGATGGTAAAGCGGCGCTTGGGCACGTCCTCGTAGGTGTAGACGCCCACGACGCCGGGCACCTTCAGGGCGCGCGACGTGTCGATGGAGCGGATCTTGGCGCGCGCATAGGGGCTGCGCTTGAGCTTGACGATCAGCGCGCCGGCGGGCACCATGTCGCCCGTGTAGACGGGACGACCCTCGAGCAGCGCCTTCGAGTCCTTCTTGGGCTGCTTGTGGGTGATCTGCTTGTAGGAGACGCCGTCGGAGCTCGTGTCGTTGACCGGCAGCTCGGGCATCTCAAAGCCCACCTGCACGCCGGACTCGTTAAGGAAGCGCACGATGGCGCGCAGCTGGCTCTCGTAGCCGCTGCAGCGGCAGAGGTTGCCGGCGAGCTGGCGCGACAGCTCCTCGCGCGTGGCGACGAGGCTCGGGTCCTCCTTGGCGGCGCGGGCGAGCGCCAGCACGTTCATGATGAGGCCGGGGGCGCAAAAACCGCACTGCTCGGCGCCTTCGGCAGCCATTGCGCGGGCGAGCGCCTCGGACTCGATCTTGAGGCCCTCAAGCGTGGTGATGGAGCGGCCCTCAACACGGGCGGCGGGAACCGAGCAGCTCAGCACCGGG
>URDZ01000070.1:0-11221 GCA_900546725.1 uncultured Collinsella sp.
CGCCGCCGGAGAGCAGCAGCGGCCCCACCGCCGGCGGGACGGCGGCCGCCTCCACCGCGCCCCCGCCGGCGCTCGTCGAGGCCGAGAACAGGCAGGTCAGGTTCCTGGCCGCCCGGATATCGGAGGCCCTCGACGAGGCCGGGGCCCTCGAGGCCGAGACGGCGGCGCTGCTCGAGGGCGACGAGACCTACGCGTGCCTGCTCACCGTGCCCGGCATCGGCCCGAGGACCGCGGCGCAGCTCGCGGTGTCGGTCGACATCGGGAGGTTCCCGGACCACGACCACCTGGCCTCGTACTGCGGCATAGCCCCGAGGGTGAGGAGCTCCGGCACGTCGGTGAGGTCGGTCAGGGCGTCCAGGCGCGGCGACGCGAGGCTCAAGTCCCTGCTGATCTTCTCGTGCAACAGCCTGGTGAGGTCCTCGGGGCGCTACGGCGAGTACTACCGGGCCTGCAGGGCGCGGGGCATGGGGCACGGGCGGGCGCTCAAGGCCGTCGCGAGGAAGCGGCTCAGGGCGATATACGCCGTGATGCGCGACCGGGTGCCCTACCGGGAGTAGCCCCGACGGTTGACAAAACTATAGGAACACCCAACGACTACTTGACATGAATGATCCGTTTTCCGCCGCCCCGAGGGGCCACCTGACCACCTTGCACCAACGTAATCACGACTTCTCGTCATTAGATTGTTCAAATCGATTCTAATAACTATTTTCGCCATAAACTCGTTATTAGAATCGATGTTGGTCGATGGTCTGCGTTTGCCCAGATAAAACCTACCAAAATAAACCTGTCCCTTTTTGGCAGGTTTTAGAAAGAGGGCGGCATGGACCTTCTGGTCATGCCGCCCTCTTCAAATATCAGGTTGTTGCCCTGATACCCGCGCAACTATTCCTGGGCACCATATTGATTGTAGTAGGCATCGATGGCGATCTTGAGCTCGTCATCGATGACGACCTTGCCGTCGATCTCGTGGTTGTAGAGGGTCTCGACGACCTCGGCCATGGAAACGATGCTCGCGACGGGGAAACCGTACTTTGCCTCGATCTCCTTCTGTGCGGTGGTCACGCCACCCTTGCCGACCTCCATGCGGTTGAGGGACACGATCAGGCCCTTGATCTCGACATCGGCAGCAGCCTTGACCTTGGGATAGGTCTCGTCGATGGACTTGCCGCTGGTGGTAACGTCCTCGACCATGACCACACGGTCGCCGTCCTTGGGCTCATAACCCAGCAGGTTGCCCTTATCGGCACCGTGGTCCTTGGCCTCCTTGCGGTCGCAGCAGTACTTGACCTCCTTGCCGTACAGCTCGTGGTAGGCAATTGCGGTCACGACGGCCAGCGGAATACCCTTGTAGGCCGGTCCAAACAGCACATCAAAGTCGTCGCCAAAGTTATCGTGGATGGCTTGGGCGTAATACTCGCCCAGCTTCTTGAGCTGATAGCCCGTCACGTAAGCGCCGGCGTTCATAAAGAACGGGGACTGACGGCCGCTCTTGAGCGTAAAGCTGCCGAACTTAAGAACGTCGGACTCGACCATAAACTTGATGAACTCTTGCTTGTAAGCCTCCATGCGGGCTCCTCTCGTAATCGCGTACGTGCCTTCCAGTTTAGCGCAGGCGAAGCGTCGATGCGGGCGCGCTTTGGGGCCACGGCATTCTGTAAAGGCTTTGTCAGGGGAAATGGTTTTCCGAACAATGGGGTTGACATGTCAAACCCCCTCATCAAGAATACGGGCGGATTAAAAAGGGGTACGAGATACCCAAAGCGCGCTGCGCTCAGCCTTTAGGAGGTGTGCCATGGAAGGCAGTCCTAGTCGAAAAACCTGCATGTCGCCCTCGGCACGCCGCGAGGACTCCGCACACGCATAAACGCCACCGGCAGATCGCCAAAACCACCACAAAGGCGCGCTGCACCCTTTGTGGGCTCAAGAGCTTGACGTGAGCGACATCTAGGTTTTTTGAAGCAAATACGACACGTACGCTAACTCCCCTCAACAAGGAGGACCCTATGCTGATGCTCAAAACCGTCACGGTACTCGAAGCCATCTCCAAGCGCCGCCGCACGGCGCGCCCTGCCGCTCATACCGGCCTATCCAAGAACACCATATTCGCCGCCACCCATAGTGCCGAGGACGCCCTCGTACTGCTTGACGCCACGGCAAACGGCCTCACCGTCGAGCAGGCAACTGAGCGCCTGAACGCCGTCGGCCCCAACACCATCGAGGCAACGACCAAAACGCTCGCCCGCCGCATCGCCGACGCGTTCATCGATCCCTTCGCCGGCATCCTCGCCGCGCTCGCGCTGGTCTCGCTCTACATCGACGTGCTCGCCGTACCCGAGCCGCAGCGCGACCCCTCCACGGTCATCGTCATCGGCATCATGCTGCTGGTATCGGGCGGTATGAAGTTTATCCAGGAAGCCCGCAGCGGCAATGCGGCCGAGGCCCTTAAGGACCTGGTCTCCAACACTTGCACCGCCCTGCGCGACGGCGGGCGCATCGAGATCCCCTTCGACGAGCTCGTCCCCGGCGATGTAATCCGCCTCTCTGCCGGCGATATGGTGCCAGCAGACGCCCGCATCATCACCGCGCGCGACCTGTTTGTGATCGAGTCCGCACTCACCGGCGAGAGCGAGGCCGTCGAGAAGACCACCGCCGTCACCGTCGTCGAGGGCGCCGACGGCTCCGCACTGCCACTCTCTGCCTGCAAGAACATCGTCTTTACCGGCACCTCCGTGCAAAACGGCGCCGCCATGGCGCTTGTCGTTGCCACCGGCTCGGACACCTACCTGGGCGGCATCGCCAAGATGCTCAACGGGCGCGGCGAAAAAAGCGCGTTTGACCGCGGCGTCTCGAGCGTCTCCATGCTGCTGGTGCGCCTGATGCTCGTTATGGCGCCGGCCGTCTTTGCCATCAACGCCGCCACCAAGGGCAACGTCATCGACGCGCTGCTGTTCGCCACGAGCGTGGCCGTGGGCATCACGCCGCAGATGCTTCCCGTCATCGTGACCACGAGCCTGTCGCAGGGCGCCAAGGACCTCGCCCGTCGCCAGGTTATCGTCAAGGAGCTGCCGGCGATTCAAAACCTCGGAGCGATGGACGTCCTGTGCTGCGACAAGACCGGCACCCTCACCGAAGACCGCATCGTGCTCGAGCGCTACCTCAACACCGATGGCAACGAGGACGCGCGCGTGCTGCGCCATGCGTTTTTGAACAGCTTCTTCCAGACCGGCCTCAAAAATCTTATCGACCTGGCCGTAATCGACCGTGCCGATGTGACACCCTCGACCGTCGCACCCGATTCCATGCTGGGCCAGAGCCTGCGCGACCGCTACACCAAGGTCGACGAGGTTCCCTTCGATTTCTCGCGCCGTCGCCTGAGCGTAGTTGTCGCCGACGCCCAAGGCAAAACCCAGATGGTTACCAAGGGCGCCGCCGAGGAAATGCTCGAGATCTGCTCCTTTGTCGAGATCGATGGCATCGCTCAGCCGCTCACCGACGAGAAGCTCGCCCAGATTCGCAAGCAGATCGCCGGACTTAACGCCGAGGGCCTACGCGTAATTGCCGTGGCGCAGAAGACCAATCCGCGCTGCGTGGGCGAGTTTGGCATCGCCGACGAGTGCGACATGGTGCTGATGGGCTTTTTGGCCTTCCTCGATCCGCCCAAAGCAAGTGCCGCGGGCGCCGTCGCCACCCTCGAGGCCAAGGGCGTGGCGGTCAAGGTCCTAACCGGCGACAACGACCGCGTCGCCGCCACCGTCTGCGAGCAGATTGGTATCGATGCGAGCAACGTCTTGCTCGGCTCCGAGATCGATGCGCTCGATGACGCCGAACTTGCCGAGCGCGCCGAGAAAACCCACCTCTTCACCAAGCTCTCGCCGCTGCAGAAGGCGCGCCTGGTACGTGTCATGCGCGAGATGCTCGGCCACACCGTGGGCTTTATGGGCGACGGCATCAACGACGCCGCCGCCATGCGTGCGAGCGATTGCGGCATCTCGGTCGATTCGGCCGTCGATATTGCCAAGGAATCCGCCGATATCATCTTGCTTCAGAAGGACCTGGGCGTGCTCGAGCGCGGCATCATCGAAGGCCGCCGCACTTACGGCAACCTGCTCAAGTACCTCAAGACCACGGTGAGCTCCAACTTTGGCAATGTGCTGTCCGTGACCGTCGCGAGCCTGTTCTTGCCGTTTTTGCCCATGAGCGCCCTGCAGCTGGTACTGCTGTCGCTGGTCTACGAGATCGTGTGCATCGCACTGCCGTGGGACACCGTCGATGACGCCTGGACTGCCCGCCCGCGTGCCTGGGACGCCGCGTCCATCAAGGGCTTTATGCTCGAGCTGGGCCCCGTGAGCTCGCTGTTTGACATCGTGACCTTCGCCGCGCTCTTCTTTGTCGTGTGCCCCGCCGCCGTGGACGCAAGCTGGTCCGAGCTTGCCGCTGCGGGCGACGTCACGGGTATGGCGACCTTTGCTGCGCTCTTCCAGAGCGGCTGGTTTGTCGAGTCCATGTGGTCGCAGACACTCGTGGTCCACATGTTGCGCTCCCCGCATCTGCCGAGCCCGCGCGACCACGCCGCGCCCGCATTGTGCGTTCTTACCGTGCTGGGCCTGGCGCTCGTCACCTGGCTGCCGGCAAGCCCCATCGCCGATGCGCTCGGCCTCATGGCACTGCCCGCGAGCTTTTTCGCGCTGCTCGTCGGCATCGTCACCGCCTACATCGCGCTCACTCAGCTGGCAAAGCGCCGCTACATTGCACGCCACGGCGAGCTGCTGTAGCAAGCAGACGGAAAACACCCTGCCAGTTGCCGTTGCCACTACCACAGCTGCCAACGCCGCTGCCGTTGCCTCTGCCGCCGCCGCAGTCTATCCCCCCAGCAGTTGCGGTGGAATAGTTCCTGTTTAAAGCCCCGTGACTTTAATTTAGGGACTATTCCACCGCAACTTATTGGGAGATTAGCTAGTCCTTGGGTGTCCAGGACCAGAAGAAGTTGATGAGGGCCACGCGCGAGGCGGTGCCGGTCTTTTTGTTGATCGAGGAAATGTGACGATAGAGCGTGGAGCGCGAAAGGAAGAGCGTTGTGGCGATGTCCTGAACGCTCTGGTCCGAAACGACCAAGACCTCAAGAATATCGCGCTCGCGCTCCGTAAGCCCAAAGGTGGCGACGAAGGCATCGAGGCGCTCATCGGACGTGAGCTCCGCTGCCTCCACGGGCTCAGGGTCGGAGCATGTGGGCGCAAGATCCCCACCAAGATCGTCGGTGGCAAGCGGCAGTCCGTCCCGCATCGCGGCATCATCGGCTCGTTGCCCCAACTGCCCCAGCAGCGTAATCGCAATGCCCACAAACATCACGAGCGCCGCACCGACCGCAGCCAGCACATTTTGACTCGAGATAATCGCCACTGCCGGCGCCGTCACGAACATCGAGCACACGTTGTTGACGACGCGACCCATGCACGGCCAAAAATATGACCAGCGCGCATAGAGCGAGACGGCGGCATATTTTGTGGTAAAGAACACCACGAAAAAGCCCGAGCCCAGATAAAAGATGATCGTGGCAGCAAGCTCGTTGCCGCCATTGCCATCGACGATGAGCACAAAGAACGAAAGCGTGGACAGTATGGCGGCACATGTCATGCCGATATTCATATACGAGCGGCCGTGCAGGTCAAATAGTGCGCCAGCGACCAACGAGCTCACGACAAGCAGCAGGCGCGGCCAATCGCCCAAATCGACGGTTCCGACAGCATGCAGGGTCGTGAAGCCCGCGTTGAGAGCGGCGAATACGCTGGAAAGATACGCCGTCGCCACGGTCAGGCGAACTACGGCGCGACGGAATGCCGCCTTTGCCTCGGGATCGTCATGCCACTTGGCGCCATATTCCAGAGCATCTACCGAAAGCCCGGCAGCACTGGGTTCAAAGCTGGGATCGGACTCGTCGCGCAGCTTGGCGCGTCGGGCACCGTGGAGCAACGCCACCTGCGCGATCGCACAGACGACCAGAACAGCCTGCTGAGGAATGCCGACAGGCATCACCATGTGGTTGAGAACCTGCATCAGAACGCCCATGGCGTAAGAAAGTGCGGCGGCGCGCGCCAAGCAGGGCGTTCGCGCAAAGCGCCTCGCAAAATTTGCATGAGCAGTCGATCCGCAGTAGCCCAGCGCGCAGCACGCCACCAAACCGCCGGCAATTACCACCTCAACCTGAACCGCCATAATCAACAGCAGCAATGCCGCCACCAGCAAAACGCCCGTGACGTCACTCGTTGCGTCGATAGCATGGGGACGGCGATAGTACAGAATGGGACGCACAAAAAAGCCAATCACGCTCGCGCCGATGACAAGGCTCTCATAAATAACGACCTCGTTCGGAGACACGAACTCGGCCATGCGCACATCAAAAAGATACTCGCACGCCAAAAACGTGAAGAAGAACAGCGCCAGGCATATAATCTCCCGAATGCCCCGACGCAAATATGCGGTTGTGTCTCCCATGCCCCTCATGGTTAACCCCCAGCCGCTCAATTGTCTGGAAATCTATTTTAATAAAGAACCAGTCTCAATATCGAAGCCAGGCTCGAAATGCTGCCAATTCGACCCCAGCCGTCCACATCACGCTGCGATTTTGAGCCGCATGGACCAGAAGGGACGCGCGCGATCTCTAGCTCGGCCAGGAGTGTCCCCAACTACCACTCATTTAAGTACGTCCCCAATGAGTGGCCGAAGAGTGTCCCCGGCGTCCAATCAAAAAATGGGCCATGTGTCCCAGTTGTGGAGACTCCTTGAGCCGTCTGGGTATCGCGAAGGATCGCGCACTCCCCCATCATCAAAAGTGACACACGCTACCAGTTGATGGGAGGCAGCCATGGGCTTCTTTGACAAGATGTTCGAGAAGAAAGAGTGCGCGATTTGCGGTACCGAGCTGGGACTTCTAGGTAAGACAAAAATCAATGAAGGCTACCTGTGCAAAGAGTGCGCCGGCAAGCTCTCCCCCTACTTTCACGGCTATCGCTCCAGCACCGCGGACGATATCCGTGAGCAACTCGCCTACCGCGAGGCCAACGCCGAGCGCCTGTCTTCGTTCAACCCCACGCGCACGCTTTCTGCCGGGCGCACCAATATTATGCTCGATGAGGACGCGGGCCTGCTGATCATCACTTCGCAGAGCCGCTGGCGCGACGCCAATCCCGACATCATCGAGTTCTCGCAGGTACTCGGCTGCGATATGGATATCGACGAGCAGCGCACCGAGATCTATCGCGAGACCAAGGACGGCGAGCGCGAGAGCTACAACCCGCCGCGCTACGACCTGGATTACGACTTTAATCTGACCATCCACGTCAACACGCCGTACTTCACCGAGATCAACCTGCGCGTGAACGACTCCACCATCGATCAGCGCGGCTCCATCGAATATCGCGAGGCCAAGCGCCAGGCAACCGAAGTCCGCGATGCGCTGGTGCAGCTGCGCCAGGAGACGCGCGACAGCGTCGTGGCCGCCAAGGCCCCCAAGACCGCGGTGACCTGCCCCTTCTGCGGAGCCACCACCATTCCCGATGCAAGCGGGCGCTGCGAATACTGCGGCGGCGCCATCGGCGCATAGCCTCCGGCAGCGAAAGGACCGATCATGGCCTTCGAGAGCGTCAACTATCAATGCCCCGCGTGTGGCGGCCCCCTTCACTTTGCCAGTGCCGAGCAAAAGCTCGTCTGCGACTACTGCGATTCTCGTTTTGAAGTCGAAGAAGTCGAGGCCCTCTATCGCGAGCGCCAGGACAAGGCAGATGCCAAAGCCGATGCGGCAGCCGCAACGCCCAAGCCTGCTGTCGACGATGCCGTGCAGGAGCTGGCCCAAAACGCCGGCTACATTTGCTCGTCGTGCGGCGCCGAGCTCGTGTCCGACGGCACCGTCGCTGTCACCACCTGCCCGTACTGCGGCAACTCCGCCGTAGCGCCCGGTCAGCTTTCGGGCGACTTCTCGCCCGACCTGGTGATTCCATTTAAGCTCGGGCGCGATGACGTCACGGCCGCACTCAAGGAACACTACAAGGGCAAGATCTTGCTGCCCAAGAGCTTTGTCACCGGCAGCCACATCGACGAGGTCCAAGGTGTCTACGTGCCGTTTTGGCTCTACGGTGCCCGCGTTGACGGCGAAGTGTACTTTGACGCGACCAACGAGACCGTGACCGAGGAATCCGACCGCACCGTCACGACCACCGACCACTACGATGCCTATCGCAAGGGCAATATCTCGTTTAAGCGCGTGCCCGTCGACGGATCGTCCAAGATGCCCGACGGCCACATGGACGCCATCGAGCCGTTTGACTACGACGCGCTGCGTCCGTTCTCGGTCGCATATATGCCCGGCTACATCGCCAACCGTTACGACGAGGACTGCGAGACCTGCAAGGCGCGCGCCGAGCGCCGTATGGAAGAAAGCACGATCTCGGCCCTGCGCGAGACCGTCGTCGACGAATACGACGATGCCACGGTCGAAAGCAAGCAGCTCGACTACACCTGGGAAGACAGCGACTACGCCCTGTTCCCCGTCTGGATGCTCTCCACCTCGTGGAACGGCAAGAGCTACCTGTTTGCCATGAACGGCCAGACCGGCCGCTTGGTCGGCGAGCTTCCTTGCTCCAAGCCCAAGCTCGCTATCGCCTCGGTGCTGTTCTTTGTGATCGGATTTGTCCTCTCCCAGATCCTCTTCATGGGTGAGAACGCCTTCGATCCGGATTACCTCACCTTTGATATCGAGGGCATCCTCATCAACATCGTCGCGCCGCTGATCATCGTGGTCATCGCAGGCGTGCTGCTGGTGGGCCAGCTCAAGACGGCCAACGAGGCCACCCACGCCGATTGCTACTGTGGCGAGCTCGACCTGACCGAGAAGCACGACACCTTCAGCCACACCGAGACCACCGTTGTCATGAAGGACGACAAGGACGATTAACCATCCTGACCAATACCACCCGGCCTTTGACGAGAAAGGAAGATCACCATGGGACTCTTGAAAGCTGGATTGGGTGCTGCCGGCGGCGTCATGGCCGACCAGTGGAAGGAATTTATCTACTGCGAATCGATGCCCGCTGACGTCTTGGCCTGCAAGGGCAGCAAGCGCACCGGCGGCCGCAGCTCCAACACGCGCGGCGAGGACAACGTCATCTCCAACGGCTCGGTCATCGCCGTCAACGACGGCCAGGGCATGCTCGTGGTGCAAAACGGCAAGATCATCGAAGTCGCGCTGGAGCCCGGTGAGTTCGTCTTTGACACCGGCAGCGAGCCGAGCGTCTTTAGCGGCAACCTGGGCGATTCCATCAAGGAGACCTTCGCCAATATCGGCAGCCGCTTTACCTTTGGCGGCGACGCGGGCAAGGACCAGCGTGTCTACTTCATCAACACCAAGGAGATCATCGGCAACAAGTACGGCACCGCCTCGCCCGTGCCCTTCCGCGTGGTCGATAACAACATTGGCCTGGACGTCGACATCTCCGTGCGCTGCAACGGCGAGTATTCGTACCGCATCACCAACCCGCTGCTGTTCTACACCAACGTATGCGGCAACGTGACCGATAGCTACACGCGCGACAAGATCGACAGCCAGCTTAAGTCCGAGCTGCTCACCGCCCTGCAGCCCGCCTTTGCCAAGATCTCGGAGATGGGCATCCGCTACAGCGCCATCCCCGGCCACACCACCGAGCTCGCCCGCGCGCTCAACGAGGTCCTCTCTGCCGACTGGCGTGACCTGCGCGGCGTTGAGATCGTAAGCTTTGGCGTCAACTCCATCGCCGCCTCACAAGAAGACGAGCAGATGATCAAGGACCTGCAGAAAGCCGCGGTCATGCGCGATCCCACCATGGCGGCAGCCAACATCGCCAGCGCCCAGAGCGATGCGATGCGCGCGGCAGCCGCCAACCCCAACGGCGCGATGGCAGGCTTTATGGGCATGGGCATGGCAGGTGGCATGGGCGGCATGAACGCCAGCCAGCTGTTCGCCGCCGGCCAGGCACAGCAGCAGGCCGCCCCGCAGCCGGCTCCGGCTCCCGCCCCCGCACCGACTCCCGCCGCCGCACCTGCGGCCGGCACGTGGACTTGCAGCTGCGGCGCCACCAACACCGGCAAGTTCTGCTCCGAGTGCGGCAGTCCCGCACCCGCCCCGGCACCGGCAAAGTGGTTCTGCCCCAACTGCGGCAGCGAAAACGGCGGCAAGTTCTGCAGCAACTGCGGAACGCCCCGGCCCTAGCCCCTCTATCTGGTAATTGGCGGGGGATCCGCCACCCCCGCATTTGCTTCTATGGGTTTCGTTCGATGAAGGAGGACACCATGAAGACAACGTTCAAAAAGCCCGTACTCGCATTTCTGACATGCGTCCTGGCGCTCGCCTTTGCCCTGACGGGCTGCAGCGGCGGCGGCAAGGACCCCAAGGCCAACTTCGTCGGCAGCTGGCAGTACTCGGGTGGAACCTTGGATGGCGAAGAGCTCACCGATGAGTACATGGATATGCTCAAGGAGTGGGGCCTCAACTGCGTCCTGATCCTCGACGAGGACGGCACAGGCGTCCTCGATATGTTCCTTGAGGTCGCCGACCTGAAATGGGAAGCCAAGGACGCCACCACCGTAACGATCACCGCCGAAGATGAGTCGCACGACCTGAAGCTCAAGGACGACAAGCTCGTCCTTGAGGTGGAAGGCGACAAGCTTATCTTCACCAAGTCCGACAAGGATCTGTCCGGCACGGTGAAGAAGGATCGCGAGGCGGCCGAGAAGGAAGAAGAGGTCGATGAGGCCGTCGAAGACGACGACGTCCAGAGTGTCGAAATCTCCCCCGCCGTCACCGTCGCCGATGACGATCTGTGCACCATCACCATCACCGAGAAATTCAAGGACGACTGGGGCGACATCGGCTTTGTCGTCAACATCACCAACAAGAGCGACAAGGACCTGACCTTCTACGCTCCTTCCGGCAAGACCAACGTCAACGGCACTATGAAGGAACCCTGGTTCTCGGCTAACCTGATGCCCGGCACCAGCGCCACCGAGGAATTCACGTTCTCGAGCGGCGAGCTTGACAGCCTTGACGACCTGGTCAATACGACCATCGGCATCGACGCCTACCTGACCGATTCCTACGAGGACGTCGCCTCCTACAGCGCAACCATCGCGTAGCGGCAGACATCGACGGCCGCGGATTGGCGGATACATCCGCGCACATGTCAGGCGGGGCCGC
>URDZ01000071.1:0-11206 GCA_900546725.1 uncultured Collinsella sp.
GGACTTGCAGCGACGGACCTCAGGACGCTCTTACACCACGTCTGCGCGCGCCACCTTGAAACTCCCTAACCACCGTCAGCTAGCGCCAAATTGGAAGTCGATGGTCACTCATTAACGTACAGTTCTTATAAATTTGTTCATTATTTTCCGCACCTAAAATGATACGCCGTTTGTGACAGTACTCACAAACGGCGTTTTTTGACCACGGGGGTATCTGGCAGGGGGCCAGTAGCGCTCGGATCCGAGTTTCGAACGCATCCAAACCGGTTCTGGTGTCTTTTTTCGAGCTTTTACTCGTTCTTGGGCGCGGGGTGCTTGCAGACCACACTCATGTAGATCATGCCGAGCACGGCCGCGGTGACCGAACCGGCAAGAATGGCAGCCTTGGCGGCAAGAACCTCAAACTCGGCCGTCGGGAAAGCGAGGCCGCTGATGAGGATCGACATCGTAAAGCCGATGCCGCCCAGAATGCCCACACCGGCAATCATGTGCCAGTTGACGTTGCGCGGCAACTGGCAAGCCTTGAGCTTGACCAGGGCAAATGTCATGCCAAAAATACCAATCGGCTTGCCCAGCAGCATGCCAAAGTACACGCCGAGCGTCACCGGGTCGGTGAGCAACGTGCTCATATCCACGCCTACCAGGCGAACCTGTGCGTTCACGAACGCAAAGATCGGCAGAATCACAAAGTTGACCGGTGTGGAGATCAGACGCTCCATGCGGATGAGCGGCGGGGTCACGCGGTGCATGACGCGCTCGACCTTGGTGGTCGAGACGGTAAAGTCATGCTGGCCCAGGATGTGTGCCTCGTCGTCGTAGCGGTCATCGAGCAGCGGCAGGCACTCGCCCAACCAATCGGTGAGGCTATCGAGCTTGACGCCGCACTTGGCCGGAATGGTGAAGGCCAGGATGACGCCGGCGAGTGTAGCGTGCACGCCGCTCTTGAACATGCAGAACCACAACAGCAGACCCAGTACCGAATACGGGGCAAGGCGGTAATGCTGCGTCTTGTTGAGCCACACGAGCGCGCAGGTCACAAGCGCGGCGGCGCCCAACCAAAACGGATTGGGGCTCTGACCGTAGAAGATGGCGATGGCGGCGATGGAGATGAGGTCGTCGGCGATGGCGAGCGTCGAGAAGAACACGCGCACGCCGTTGGGCACGCGATTGCCCAAAAGCGACAGCACGCCCAGTGCGAAGGCAATATCGGTTGCCATGGGGATGGCCCAACCGTTGCGGGCGCCGGCATGGTTAAAGATCAGGTAGATGCAGGCGGGAACGACGACGCCGCCCACGGCCGCCAGCATGGGAAGCATGGCCTGACGCGGATTCTTGAGCTCGCCGACCGTCATCTCGTACTTAAGCTCAATGCCCACCAACAAAAAGAAAATCGCCATGAGGAAGTCGTTGACGAAAAGCTCAACGGTGAGACCGGCCGTAAGGTTGCCCAGACCCACATACAGCGGGGTCTCCAAAAAGTGATGGATGGCCTCGTAGGCATCGGTATTGGCGCAAATGACGGCGGCGATGGCGGCGAAGACCATGACGGCGGCGGAAATCGTGCCGTTCTCGGCGATGCGCTCCCAGATGTCGTGACGTTCAAAGCGCTTGCGCTCACGAACGTTGAACAGCTGCTCAGTTGCTGCCATGGGCGGCTCCTTTCACGGGAAAGCTCCCGTCTTAAAAAAGCACGGCCCGCCCAAGTGGCGGCGCCGCGCTCTAACGTATTACGCTTGCATCTAGCCTACCCTGCACGACAAGCACGCAGGCGTGGCCGAAAAGCGGAACCACAGGTTGAACATTATTTGCTCAACGGCGCGGGCACGCCTGTCCAAGAGACGACGCGGCGCCGTGCACAAAAAACGACCGGAGCGCGGGGTGTCCGCGATCCGGTCGTGGCGTTTGGTCAGCTAAACCTAGCAGGCAGCCATGATGGGGGCAGCGACCTGCTTCTTACGGGAGAGGACGCCCGGCATCCAGACGCCGTCGTGCTCGTCGGCAATGCCCAGGCCCTTCTGAGCAGCCTCGGTCTCGCCCTCGAGCAGGACCTGCGAGCCCTCCTCCATGATGTCGGTGATGCACAGGACGATGCCGTCGGCACCCTTCTCGGCGGCGTAGGCGCGCATGGCCTCGCGGATCTCGTCAATCATGCCAAGCGCACGGGTCTTGTCGACGGTCTCGTACTGGCCGATGAGCAGCTTCTTGCCGGCGGGCTCGAACATCTTGATGTCGTTGCCGACCATCTCGGCTGCGGTGAAGGAGCCGGACGGACGGGTAAGGAAGACCTCCATGCCAAACTTGACCGGGTCGACGCCCACCTGCTCGCCGAGCTTGGCGGCGACGGCGCGGTCGACATCGGTGGTGGTGGGGCTCTTGAGCATGAGCGTGTCGGTCATCATGGCCGAGAGCAGCAGCTTGGCCTGGACGTCGGAAAGCTCAACGCCGAGCACGCCGGCGAGCTTGGTGACGATGGTGCAGCTGGAGCCCCAGGGCAGGCAGATGTAGTGCAGCGGGCCGGCGGTCTCGAAGTCGCCGATGCGGTGATGATCGACAACGCCAAAGACCGTGGCGTCCTTAAGGCCAGCGACGGACTGGGCAGACTCGTTGTGGTCGGTGAGGACGACGAGCTGACCGGCCTCGACGGACTCGATCACGCGGGGCTCGGCGATGCCGGCGTCGGCGAGCAGCTTGGCGGACTCGGCCGGAAGCTGACCAAGGGCGCAGGCCTCGTAGGTGTTGCCGGCATACTCAACCTGGTTGAGCAGCTGGGACAGGACGACGGCGCTCATGATGGCGTCGTTATCGGGGTTCTGGTGACCAAAGACAAGAACGTTTGCCATGGATATCCTCCACTTGATATGTGTACTTGGACGTAGCTATGGTAGCACGCCGATGCCAAGCCTTCGCAGATGGAAGGGCCGCGGCACAATTTGTGGCAACCATTGGGGCCAAGTCTGCCCCTCGCACCATGTTGGTGCAAAGTAACCTGACCCCCTTGCACCAGCTATTTGCCGGCGGCGCGCAGGGCTACGTAGGCGGCACCGATGATACCGGCGTCGTTGCCGAGCGAGGCGACCTCGATGGGCGTCTCGCGCGAGACGGAAAACGCGTACTGCTTAAAGTGCTCGCGCACGGCGTCGAGGTAGACATCGGCCGAGGCGGAGGCGCCGCCGCCGATCAGGAACATCTCAGGGTCGACCACGTTGGCGATAAGCGCCAGGACACGGCCGAGGTAGTCGGCCATGGTATCGGCCGCGGCAAGCGCGAGCTTATCGCCCTCGCGGCAGGCTTGGAATACGTCCTTGGAATCGGAAGGACCGGTGAGCTCGATGGGCTCGACGCCCGCGGCTTTGCACTCGGCCAGGTAATTGCTCACCACGCCGGTGGCGCTGGAATACTGCTCGAGGTGGCCATGGCCGCCGCAGCCGCAGGTGCGGTCCTCGGCCGGATTCAGGCACATGTGGCCAATCTCGCCGCCAGCACCCACAACGCCCGATACCACGTCGCCGTTAACGATAACGCCGCCGCCCACGCCGGTACCGATGGTGACCATCACCACGTTCTGCACGCCCTTGGCAGAACCGAGCCAGGCCTCGCCCATGGCAGCGGCGTTAGCATCGTTCTCGTACTTAACGACCGCGTCGGGGCAGTGCTTTTGAATGGCGATCCTCAGCTCGGGCAGGTTGATGGCAATGTTGGCCTTGACCTTGGCATCGCCCGATGCCGGGATAGGGCACGGAACGGCCAGGCCAATACCCGCCACAAAGGCACGCGGAATCTGGGCTTTGGCGACCACCTGGTCGATAGCCTCGGTCACCGCGGCAAAGCCCGCAGCGTCAACGATGGGAGGCGTAGGCACGCTTGCCTTGGCAAGCAGGTTACCGTCTTCGTCGAACAGGCCCTCCTTAACCGAAGTGCCGCCGACGTCGATGCCGATGTAGTACTGCTTAGGTTCCATGGGAGCCCACCTTTCGAGAATTGGGTCCGCGGCACAGAATCGCGGACGCATACATTGCCTGTATGGTACCGCTCGCACAGGCAAAACGCGCCGCCGAGCTCGCACATTTTTAGCGAATGTTTAAACAACTCGCGCATAAAAAACGGCCCGCACGCGTTCATCCGCGCACGGGCCGTTCCGGGACGCTATCCCTCCATCGCAGCGATGGCCTGGTCCAGGATCTTGGGCGCATTCATGCGACCGAAATCCAGCATGTCGAGCATCACGAGCTTCACGCCCGCGCGTCCCAGATCGCCCTCGATATTCACGCGCGCGTAGGCCACCTGCGGGGCAAGCAGCAAAACGCCCACGCCGTCCAGATGGTCGGACGCCTCGCTCACCGGAAGCGCCTCGATATTGATCTTCAAGCCACGGCCCTCCGCCTCGTGCTGCATCTTTTGCACCAGCAGGCTCGTCGACATGCCGCCACCGCAACAAAGCAAAATGTTCTTCATAGTTATCTCCTAATCCATATCCGTCTTTGCCAGCAGCTCCTCGAGCGCAGGACGCACAATCCCTGTCAGCGCGCGATAGCCCTCGTCGTTGATATGAAGGCCGTCGCCCTCGCGATACAGCTCCTCGCGCTGGCGTCCGTCCTCATCAAAAAACGCAGGCGCCACGTCGACAAAAGTCACCCGCTCGTCGCGGATCATATCGCGGCACTGCGGCAGAACCCGGCCCAGTAGGTCGTTAGAGCGCAGCACGTCCTTACCGCTCGCCCTGCCTTCCAGACGCTCGATGCAGGGCGTGGGCGAGCAGACGAGCACGCGACACGCCGGCAGGCAGCCCAAAATCATCTCCACGATCTCGCGAATGTTGAAGGCGATGTCTTTGGGCGAGCCCATGAGGGTGTTGCCCATGTCGTTGGTGCCCACCATAATCACCACGGCGCGCGGACGGTACTTGACCACGCCCTCGTCGACCATCCACAAAAGCTCTTGCGAGGTGCCGCCGCCGATGCCGCAGTTGTAGGCGCCCATACCGGGATACCAGCGCTCCACGTCGCAAAACTCCGTCAGCGAATCACCAAAGAACACCACGCCACCTGGCTCGGCATCCTGGTTCGCGCGCACAATTGCAAGCATGCGCTCGAGCTGGAACTCGCGCATCTGGTAATAACGCGGGTTGTACTCCATTCCCCGTCTCACGATCGATCTCCCCCATACATGAATCTTGGTAGAAAAATGGCGCCGGGAGGCGGAGACTCCCGGCGCCCGTGCAAGGGACTGTGTTGTCTGTTGGGCCACACGATCCGTCGCGGCGATAACGCCAGCTAGGCCCTGAGTGCCTGCAGCTGCTTGTGGACCTCGATGAGCTCCGTGGCCATGACGCGCATGGTCTCGGTGCCGGCCATCTGGTCCTCGGCATGCAGCAGAATCAGCGGTGCCTCGCCGTTACGCTCGCCGTTTGCCTCCTTCTTAAGGAGCCCCATGTGAACATCGTGGCCACCGTTATAGGCCTCGTCGCCCTGCTTGATGAGCTCCTCGGCTGCGTCGAACTCGCCCTCCTTGGCCTTCTGCACGGCATTGATGTACATGCTCTTGGCGGTGCCGACATAGCTGATGATCTCGAAGCAGGTCATCTGCAGTTCGTTCATGTCCTCCATGCGCCGCACCTAGCCCATCACGCTGACGCAGTGGTCGATAATGCCAGCGGCGTTCATGCGCCCATAGTCGACCATGTTGATGACCTCGACCGGGAAACGGCCGGCGGCCTCCTTCTCAAAGTCGCCCTTGGTGTAGCCGATCTGCGGGCCGAGCAGCAGGATATCGCAATCGTCCAGGTGATCGTGAGCCTCGTTCATAGGGCGGGCCTCGACCTCGATGTCCAGACCGCGGCTCGCGACCTCGGACTGCATCTTCTGGACCAGCAGGCTCGTGGACATGCCGGCATTGCAGCAGAGCATGATCTTCTTCATGGTTTCCTCCTTATAACTGCGCGGCGCGCAGACGACGACTGGTTTTATTCCTTGCGGCTATTGTGCCCGCCCCTTGCATCAATACGCAAGGAGAGAGCTGCGGGCGCCAGCGCCGCGCACCGGCGCCCGCAAAGGTGAAAGGGAGAACGAACTTAGGCGTTCTGCTCGGCGAGAGCCTCCTGCTTGGCAAGAGCCTTCTCGGAGATCTTCATGAAGGGCAGGTAGACGGCCATGCCGATCACGAGCTCGAGAGCCTGCCACACGCCGGCGCGCCAGTCAAAGCCCGTAGCGAGCAGGGCGTTGATGACGGGAGGCATGGTCCAAGGCACCTGAGCGATGCAGGGGCTGATGATGCCAGCACAGGTCAGGCCATAGGTGACGCCGATGAACAGATCGGGAAGAAGAACGAACGGGATCATGAGCGGCAGATTGTACACGATGGGGTAACCGTAGATGACCGGCTCGTTGATGTTGAACAGACCAGGCAGGATAGCCATAGAGGCAACGGTCTTGGAAGCCTTGTTCTTGGAGAACAGGAAGGTGTCGAGCAGGAGCATGAGGGTGCAGCCCGAGCCGCCGATGAGGGCGAAGCTGTTGACGATCTGCATGTTCATGTAGTGGTCGGGCTGGATGACACCGCCGGCGGCATAGGTTGCCATGTTGTCGACGATGAGCATGGTCAGGATCGGCTCGACGGTGGCGCCAGAGATGGTGGACTGGTGAATACCGACGCAGAACAGCAGGTTAGCGAGGGTGTAGATGAGGATAACAGCCCACGGACCGGCATTCATGATGCTCTTGAGCGGGTTAGAGATGCAGGTGGAGATGATGGTGCACAGATCGGTGCCGGCGCAGACGGCAAGCAGGGCTGCGGCAACAGCGAAGACCGAGAGGTTGAGCAGCATCGGGATCATGACGTTGAAGGAGTTGGAGACCGCAGGGGGCACGCCCTCGCCCAGCTTGACCTTGAGCTTCTCGACGCCCGAGATCTTGATGAAGAGCGTCGTGGAAAGCAGGGCGATGATGATGGCAGAGAACAGACCGTTGGTGCCGGTGTTGGCAGTCGAAAGGGCGCCGGTGACCTCGGCGGAGGTGATCTTGTCGGTGAGCAGCGGGCTCGTGGCGGCAAGGGTGGCGGTGATCTGCTGCGGCATCATGATGACGAAGGCAGAGATGGCGACGACCACGCAGGCAAGCGGGTTATCGAAGCGCTCGTTCTTGGCGAGGCTGTAGCCAATCAGACCCGCCAAGATAATGGCGGACACGTTGAGGGTGCCCAGGGTAATTGCCGAGCCCCAAGTCTGGAGGTTGGCAAGACCCGCCGCATCGAGCGGGAACAGAGGGAACACGACGTTGTTGATGAGAACCGCGATACCCGCAAGGATATAGAGCGGCGTGATGGTCGCGAAGGCATCGCGCAGGGAACGCAGGTGAACCTGGTTTCCTACCTTCGCAGAGACCTCGGCAAACTTGTCGAGGAAGCTCTTTCCGTTGTCACTGGCCATGATTGCTCCTAACTTTCAAATCCGGCCTTTTCCTATGCGCACGGTGGTCTGTCGCCCTCTGCCACCAGATGTGCCATTGTTTTTGCGCGTTTGCGCAGGGGCTGAGCGCCCGTTTTGGGGTTGAACGCCCGATCGCTAGTCCACCACGTGGGTCGTGGCAACCTGCTTGAGCCAAGCAGCCGACTTCTTAAGACGGCGCTGGTAGCCGTCCATCAGGTCGACCTCGACAAAGCCATAACGGTTCTTGAAGGCGTTTGACCAGGACCAGTTGTCGATGACGGCCCAGTAGTGGTAGCCGCGGCACTTGGCCCCCTCGCCGATAGCCTTGGCGACCCACTCAAGGTGCTGGCGCACAAAATCGACGCGATAGTCGTCCTGGATGGTCCCCTCGGCGTCACGGTTCTTGTACTCGTCCATGATGCCGATACCGTTCTCGGAAACGAACCACTCAAGATCGGGATAGTTCTTGGCGCAGTCCATGCCAAAGTCGTAGAGGCCCTTCGGGTAGATCTCCCAGCCGCGGCTCTTGTTCATGACGGCGTCGGGCCACACGTACTCGTCGGCAAAGTGCGGCAGACCGTACTGGTCGATCTTGCTCGCCGGCGCCTGGACGCGCGTGGGGTGGTAGTAGTTGCAGCCGAGCCAGTCAACGACGCCCTGCTTGAGAATCTCCTGGTCGCCGGCGCGGAACGGAAGCTTGACGCCGCCCTCGGCCAGGCTGTCGAGCACATCGGCGGGAAGCTCGCCCTTGGTAATAAGGTCGAGCCACCAGCGGTTGTTGATGCCGCTGGTCATGCGCACGGCCTCGAGATCTGCCTCGCTGGGGTTTTCCTTGGTGTAGACCGGGGTGAAGCAGTTGATCATGCCGATTTTGGCATCGGCGCGAATGACGCCCTCGTCATATGCCTTGCGGTAGTTGGCCACGGCCAGCGCATGTGCCAGCGAAATGTGGTACTGCACGGTGCGAGCGCGGTTGAAGTCGTGGAGCTGCGGGAACCACACGCCCTCCTGGTAGCGCTGCTCGGGCTCGACGATGGGCTCGTTAAAGGTGAACCAATACTTGATCTCCTGACCGAACTCGCGGAAAGCGACGTCGGCGTAGTGTGCGTAGGCCTCGACGACCTCACGGCTCTCCCAACCACCACGGTTAAAGAGGTAAGTGGGCATATCGAAGTGGTAGAGGTTGACGAACGGCTCCAGGCTCGCCTCGCGGGAAGCACGGAACAGCTCGTGGTACCACGCGGCGCCCTCCTCGTTGAGGTTGCCATCGGCGTCGAGCAGGCGGCTCCACTGGATGGAGGTGCGATAGGTATCCAGGCCCAAGTCCTTCATGATGCGAAGGTCGTCCTTGTACTTGGCCATAAAGTCGTTGCCGCCATAGGAACCCACGCGGTTATAGAACGAGCCCAGATCCTGCATGGACCAGGTGTCCCACAGGTTCTCGAGCTTGCCGCCCTGATTCCACTGGCCCTCGGTCTGCGGACCGGACATGGCCGCGCCAAAGAAAAAGTCGCTGGGCAGCTGATACTGTGCCATCGAAGTCCTCGCTTTCGTGTCTTTGAGCCTCCGATTGGAGACGGGTTTGCTTTGGCGGGCAATCCGGTGCGGGCGCGCACCGGTTATCCGGATATCCGACCCACCAAAACAAATCCGTCCCCAAGCGGTGCGGGCGATGCTCATGCATCTCGCTTGTTGTTTGTAACTATAGCGCTCTAATTTATCTTGTAAAGCGTCTTTTTTGTTTTTCTTTCTCGAACTTCTTTGATGAAGGCGATATGGATGCTTTTATAGTAGGTATACTTACTTTTACCGTTATTTATGTTAGAGAGGGGGTTCCATGATTCCCAAATATGAGTCAATAGCTGCGGATATTCGTCGCAGCATCGAGGATGGCGCCCTTAAGCCGGGCGACAAACTGCCCACCGTCGTTGAGTTCTGCGAGCTGTATGGCGTTTCCAAAATCACCGTCAAACGGGCGATTGAGCAGATCACCGAGGAAGGCTTGGTCACAAGCCGTCGCGGATCGGGCACCTACGTCAAAGACGCCGCGGGGCTTCCCGGCAAAGCGTTTTTCCAAGGCAAGAACGACCGCGCCCAGGGCTTTACCTACGAGCATCGCGGGGAGAAGGTGACCTCGGTGGTCTACGATTTCTCAATTGTTAATCCGCCGGCAGAGGTTGCGACCCAGCTGGGAATGGCCGAAGACGACTTTGCCTATCACATCGTGCGCGTACGCGAGGTCGATGGTCAGCCCATCGTTATCGAGTACACCTATATGCCACTCGAGCTGATTCCGGGTCTTAAGAAAAAAGACCTGTACGCGTCTATTTACAGCTATATCCGCGAGCAGTGCGGGCTGAAGATCTCGAGCTTCCACCGCACCATCCGCGCCGTGGCGGCAACCGAGGAAGAGGCCGAGCGCTTGGACACCAAGCCCGGCGCTCCCCTACTCGAGCTCAACCAGATTGGCTTTTTGGACAGCGGTGCCGCGTTTGAGTACTCGATTTCGCGCAACGTCGGCGACCGTTTTGAGCTGCACAACGTGACGTTGGCTTAAGTTTGTAATCCCGCGGGTGCTCGTTTTGCGCGGCACCCGCACAACCTGATGGGGGTATGCATATGTCCGATTTGATTAAACTCACGCCGATCTTCCACGAAAAGATCTGGGGCGGTCGTCAGCTCGAAACCGTCTTTGGCTATGACATTCCCGAGGGCCCCATCGGTGAGTGCTGGGCCATCTCGGCGCACCCCAATGGGGATTGCCAGATTGCGGAGGGACCGTATGCCGGCCACACGCTGTCGTGGCTGTGGGCCGAGCACCGCGAGCTCTTTGGCAACTGCGAGGGCAAGGAGTTCCCGCTGCTCATTAAGATTCTGGACGCCAAGGACGACCTTTCGATCCAGATCCATCCCAACGACGAGTACGCCGCCGAGCACGAGAACGGCAGCCTGGGCAAAACTGAGTGCTGGTATGTGCTGGATTGCGAGCCCGGCGCCACGATCATCGTCGGCCAGCGCGCGCACGACCGCGCCGAGGCCGCACAGATGATCGAGGACGGCCGCTGGGACGACATGCTCAACGTACTGCCGATCCACAAGGGCGACTTTTTCCAGATCGACTCCGGCACCGTGCACGCCATCAAGACCGGCACGCTGATTCTGGAGACGCAGCAGTCGAGCGACGTGACGTATCGCCTGTATGACTACGACCGCCCGGGCACCGATGGCAAGCTGCGCCCGCTGCACATTGAGCAGAGCCTGGACTGCATCAACTTTAACGCGCAGGCCCCGACCGACGGCACCGTGACCGCACCCGAGGTCGACGGCGTGACCGAGCTGGAGAGCAACAAGATCTACACCGTAGACCGCGTGCGCGTGAACGGCAGCAAGACCCTCGACCAGCGCTGGCCTTTCATGTGCCTATCGGTCATCGACGGCGAAGGCACCATCTGCGGCGACCCCGTCCACAGGGGAAGCCACCTGCTGGCCCCCAGCACCGTGGACAAGATCGAACTTGAGGGCCAGATGGAGCTGATCATCAGCCACCTCTAGGTAACAACAACAACCCAAACGCAACAAGGGGCTCCCCCGTCCATCAACGGGAGAGCCCCTACTCATATCTTCCTATCAGCCCACCCGGCTCTCCAGACCAAAAAGCGAACGAGCGAAGCAACGTTCGCTCAGCAACGTTACCCAAGGCCCCGGACAGGCGCCAAGGACAACGTCGGTCGCGAGTTCCGCACGAGCCGGAGAGCACTTAATGTGCTCTCCGTGCGAGCAGGACTG
>URDZ01000072.1:0-11143 GCA_900546725.1 uncultured Collinsella sp.
TGTACTATGTGTTGGACTTAATTTCGCACGGGGCCGGAGCCTCTGTGCTCGATAACGAAAGGAGGCTGCGTGGCAGGCTGGAACCTAACCGGTAATGCCGTTTCCGCCGAGTTCGACGGTTCGGACGAGCAAGAGCGCAAGGAGCTCAGCGTGAGCCAGGCGGTGGAGATCGCCGCCGGTGCGCTCGATGCCATTCCGCAGCTGAGCGTCTTGGGCGAGGTCACGGGTTTTCGTGGTCCTAACGCCCGAAGCGGCCACTGCTATTTCCAGATCAAGGACGATTCGGCCGCCGTTGACTGCATCATTTGGAAGGGTGCCTATCTCAAGCGCACGTTCGATCTGCGCGACGGTATGCAGGTGAGCTTTAAGGGCAGCTTCAATCTCTATAAGGCTACGGGCCGCATGAGCTTTGTCGCTCGCTCGTTTTCGCTGGCGGGGGAGGGTCTGCTGCGTCAACAAGTGGCGCAACTGGCCGAAAAGCTACGCCGTGAGGGTCTGATGGACGAAGCGCGCAAGCGCCGCATCCCGGTGTTCTGCTCCCGCGTGGCGGTCGTCACCTCGCTTTCGGGTGCCGTAATCGACGACGTCAAGCGCACATTGCGTCGTCGCAACCCGCTCGTCGAGCTCGTCTGCGTGGGTGCCAAGGTACAAGGCGAGGGTGCGCCGACAGAGCTCATTGAGGGCCTGCGCCGCGCCGCTTCCATTACGCCGGCGCCCGACTGTATTTTGTTGGTGCGCGGCGGCGGCTCCTTTGAGGACCTCATGACCTTTAATGACGAGGAGCTTGCCCGCGCGGTGGCGGCTTGTCCCGTGCCCGTGGTGACCGGCATTGGCCATGAGCCCGATACCTCGATTTGCGACATGGTGAGCGACCGTCGCGCCTCCACGCCTACGGCGGCGGCCGAATCGGTGGCGCCGGCTATGACGGAGTTGGCCGATGTGCTCGAGGCGCGCTATCAACGTCTGGGTGCTGCGATGGCATCGATGATTGGGTCGGCCCAGGTCGACCTGGAGATGCTCGATCAGCGCGGTCGCCGTGCCTGGGATACCTATACGGCTCGCTTGGGCGATGCGCTCGATGCGGCTGCGTGCCGCCCGTGCCTCAACGACCCAACGTTTATGGTTGAGCGTCGCGAGTCTGAGCTTGCCCTGACGGCCGATCGTTTGTCCGGCGCCATAACGCGTTCGGTTGGGGCATTCCGCTCCAACTTTGAGCGTCTGCCCGAGCGCTTGATCGCAAGCACCTCAGGACTCGATGGCAAGCGCCATGCGCTCACGCTCGCAAGCTCCCGCCTGGAGCATCAGGGGCGCACGATGCTCAACAAGCCAGCATCCGACCTGGGCCGTGCGGCAGCCTCGCTCGATGCCCTGTCGCCGCTCAAGGTGCTTGCCCGTGGTTATTCCATCGCGTACAGCGATGATGGGGTGGCCACGAGCGCCAAGACCTTTAAGCCCGGTGACGCCATTCGCGTGCGCATGGCAGACGGCAACGTGGCGGCAACGGTCGATACGGTCGAGTAGGCCGCGTTTCATAGCGATAAACCTTTAGAAAAGGAAACAGATATGGCAGAGAAGACCCCGGTCGAGCAGCTTACGTACAAGCAGGCTTCACAGGAGTTGGAGCTCATCATCCGCAGCTTGGAGTCGGGTGATATGGAGCTCGAGGAGTCGCTTGAGAGCTATACCCGCGGCGTCGAGCTCCTCAAGAGCCTGCGTACCCGCTTGTCCGATGCCGAGCAGAAGGTCTCGGTGCTCCTGAAGGACGTCGACGGCAACGACGTGCTCGCCGACGGCGAAGCCGCCAACACCGACGACAACCTTTCGTTCTAACCATCCCGACCAAATATAATTACCTTGGTCTGTGAGAAAGGAACCAACCATGTGTGATTGCATCTTCTGCAAAATTGCCAACCACGAGATCCCCTCGACCGTCGTCTACGAGGATGACCAGGTCATCGCGTTCGACGACCTCAATCCCCAGGCGCCGGTCCACACGCTCGTGATCCCCAAGAAGCACTACAGTGACATCGCCGATAACGTGCCCGCCGAGACCATGGGCGCCATGGCCCACGCCATCCAGGAGGTCGCCAAGGCCAAGGGTCTGGAGGACGGTTTCCGCGTCATCTCCAACAAGGGCGTCAACGCCGGTCAGACCGTCATGCACTTCCACATGCACGTCCTCGGCGGCAAGAACCTGGGCGAGAACCTCATCTGAGGACGCACGGCCCGTCGCCTTGGCTGCCTTTGGAGTAACCTATGCAGTTTTCTCAACTCGAATACCTTCAAGCGGTAGCGAACTACGGCGGCGTGCGCAAAGCGGCTCGCGCCGTTCACGTGAGCCCACAGGCTGTCTCGTCGGCAATTAAGAAACTGGAGTCTGAGTATCAGATCGTTTTGCTCAATCGATCGGCGGGGGAGGCTGTTTTGTCTCCGGCGGGCAGAGAATTTGCGCGTCGTGCACGCGTGATCCTGGCACAAGTCGACGATCTCAAAAAGTACACCCAATCGGGGAACGGTGGCGTTTCGCCCGACGGCCACTTTCGTCTTTACGTCCCCTGTCTTCACGGGCGGGGGCGTCTTTTTTCCGAAAACTGGTACGACTCGTTTGAAAGCTCGCACCCTCAGATTCACCTTGATGTGTGGCATCAGCCAACGGCTACATGCTTTGAATCACTTGTGCTTGGCATTTCGGATGCGGCCATCTCATTTGAGGAACCAAGGGACAGTGTCCTTTCTTCGAAATACTTGGGTGAAAAGGAGCTCAAGGTTCTTTCGTGCCCAGCGGGTCATCAATCTGTGGGTGCTATGACCGTTCGTGAGTTACTGGGCGGCAGGTTAGCTGTTCCCATTAATTTGTCGCCCTGTCTCAATGCGATCAATCAATGCCCCGAAGCTCAGCTGGTTAATTTCCGCTTCCGCGACGTCGAATACGGAAACAGAGCGCAGGCTGAGTTTCTTCAAGCCGGGGGATTGATATTGGGTTTTTCTGGCTCTTCTCTCGCATCAGATGGGTCGGAAGTGAGCGAGTACTCTATTGAAGGTTCGCATGACGTAGCCTTGCCCATCTACTTTTGCTATCGACAAAATGCCTGGACCGATCGACACCAGACGGTATTTCTTCACCTATTGCGTCATCTTGCTTCGTGAGGCCATTTGGCCTCGTGTCGTCAAGTGAATGTTGACGCCTTGTAACACATGACTGACGGCTTTGCCCTCATGCTTTTCCAAGATTCCGATTTAGATTGTTGACTCTTGGAGGGCGGAGCATGAAAAACCGTACGGTTTTGCTTTATATGACGTTTGTTTTTCTGTCGAACTTCAGCACCATTTTGTATTTTCTGACGGTTTACCTTGAATTCGTCGGATTCTCGATGGTGGCGATTTCTAGCATGATGATTGCATATCAAGTGAGCAAGTTCATCCTTGAAGTTCCCACTGGCTATATTGCCGATAGGTTTGGACGAAAGACAAGTGGTCTCGTTGGCGTCGTGGGGATGCTTGGATACTACGCCGCCCTGCTTCTCGTCCGTTCTCCTCTGCTTTTAATCGGCGCGTTTGCTCTCAAAGGTTTTGCCGCTGCATGTATGAGCGGGTCCATGGAAGCGATTTACATTGACAGCGTCTCTCTGGACCAGCTCGTAAGGCTTAATGTCGTTGAGCGATTTGTTTTCTATGCCTCTTATGCCCTCTCCGCTTGTGTGGGCGGTTTCATTTCGTCCGCTGGCGCGTATCTCATTGGTCTTTTGGCAGATATCATCGCAATGGTGTTGACGTTGGTTGTCGTTGTCTGCATTCCTGAGATGCGAAGAGGGGACACTACAGCGACACCTAAGCGTGGAATTAGCCCGAAGATGATCGGTGCCGCTATTGCGCGTAACGGCATTCTTCGTTCAGCGTTCATCATGGACTGCTCTCAGGCATTTGCTTTTGTCGCCCTGGAAGACTTTTTCTCACTGTTGCTTGCGGGTCGCGGAATGAATGCCGTCGCTTCGGGTGTGATCATTGCGGTCCAGCTTCTTGCCTCGGCCTCCATGGGGCTTATTGTGCCCAGTGTGATTGCTCATGTCGACAAGGGCCGTTTTGCGCGTATTTGCGGCATCGTGCGCCTTTCCCTGGCTGCTCTGTTTTTGATTCCCTTTACTCCGGTCTATTTGCTGCCCGTGTTCTATGTACTGCAGACGGTCGCGTACTCGTTATTTGCTCCAATTAAATACTCAATTTTTCAAAATGCTGTCGATTCTTCGATGCGCTGTTCCCTGATTTCGGTCCAAAGCCAGATGGTGGCGGTGGGTGCCATCCTTTTCTATCTGTTCAATGCTGCGTTGAGCAGCATCGCGGGCATTCGAGTCGTATTGCTTGTTGCGCTCGGGATTTCTTCCCTGGTGTATATCCCCGCGCTATTTCGTCTTACAAGTCAAAGGCCATGAGTATTTAGGCACCGATAACTTATATATCAACGCAATAAACCCGAGCGCGAGGGCGTTTGGGTTTATTATTGAAGCGTATGTAACCTGGCGGCGCCACACCGCCTGTTAGTAGGGAGACACATGAACGTTCTGGTCGTCAACGCGGGATCTTCGACCCTTAAGTATCAGGTCATCGACACCAAGTCCCATAAGGTGTCCGCAAAGGGCTCCTGCGAGCGCGTCTGCTTTACCGGTGGTACCTTCACCCATGCTGCCAATGGCTCCAAGAAGGTGACCGAGAACATCGAGTTCCCCGACCACAAGGTCGCCATCGAGGTCGTCCTGAAGGACCTTGAGGCCAACGGCGTCAAGATCGAGGGCATCGGCCACCGTATCGTTCAGGGCGGTTGGTACTTTGGTGATTCCTCCCTCGTCGACGAGGACGTCCTCGCCAAGATTCGCGAGGTCGCCCCGCTGGCGCCGCTGCACAACAACCCCGAGGCCAACGTTATCGAGTACTGCCTGGAGCAGTATCCCGATCTGCCCAACGTCACGGTCTACGACACCGCTTTCCACTTCAACATGCCCGAGGTCGCCAAGACCTACGCCCTTCCCAAGGATGTTTGCGACAAGCTGCACATCCGTAAGTACGGCGCCCACGGCACCAGCTATCGCTACATCTCCAAGAAGGTCGCCGAGATGACCAACGGCGAGGCCCGCAAGGTCGTCGTGTGCCATATCGGCTCCGGCGCTTCCCTGTGCGCCATCGAGGACGGCAAGTGCATGGACACCACCATGGGCTTGACGCCGCTCGACGGCGTCATGATGGGCACCCGCTGCGGCTCCATCGACCCGGCTACCGTGTGCTACCTGCAGCGCGAGGGTGGCTACACCTTCGACGAGGTCGACGAGATGATGAACAAGAAGTCTGGCCTTTTGGCTGTGACCGGTGGCAAGACCAACGACTGCCGCAACGTTGAGGAGCTCGCCGCTGCTGGTGACCCCGAGGCTCAGCTCGCCTTCGATATGTTCGTCTACAAGATTGCCGCTAAGGCCGCCGAGATGGCCACCTCCATGTGCGGCATGGACACCCTGGTCTTTACCGCCGGCATCGGCGAGCACGCTCCGGCCGTTCGCGCTGGCGTGGCCGATCGTCTGGCCTTTATGGGCGTCAAGATGGATCACGCCCGTAATGCCCTGCGTGGCGACGGCGCTTGGTGCCTGTCCGCCAAGGATTCCAAGGTCAAGATTTTCGTCATCCCTACGGACGAGGAGTTCATGATCGCTTCCGACGTCGAGCGCATCGTCAACGGCAAGTAATTGCAAGAGGGGAGGGGCTGGACGACCGAGCGCCGTTCGGCCCCTCTTTTGCGCTCGTTGGGCGATATGCTGATATCTATTTATCAAGATATGATAACTTCTTATTAAAATGCGGCCGCCTTAAGGGGCCTGCGTCGACCGTATTGCACTGCGAAGGAGTCTCATGAACGTACTTGTTGTCAACGCCGGCAGCTCAAGCCTTAAATATCAGCTTTTGGATACCGATACCCGCAAGGTTTTCGCCAAGGGCAACTGCGAGCGTATCGGATCGGACATGGGCATCTTTGGCCACTCCGAGAACGGTGGCGCTAAGCAGACCGAGGAGGTCCCTTTCCCCGATCATCGCTCTGCTATCGCTCGCGTGCTCGAGGAGCTCGAGAAGACCGACTTTACGATTGATGGCATTGGGCATCGTATCGTTCAGGGCGGCTGGCACTTCGATGATTCCGCGGTTGTCGACGACGAGGTTATGGCCAAGATTCTTGAGGTGGCACCGCTTGCTCCGCTGCACAACTACGGCGAGGCCGCAGCGATTGAGTATTGCCGTGAGAAGTATCCGGAGCTGCCCAACGTGGCGGTCTTCGACACCTCGTTCCACATGACCATGCCCGAGGTTGCCTACACCTACGCGCTGCCCAAGGACGTTTGCGACAAGTACCACGTGCGCAAGTACGGCGCCCACGGCACGAGCCACCGCTATGAGTGGATGATGGCCAAGGAGATCCTGGGTTCGCGCTGCCACCGCCTGCTTTCGTGCCATCTGGGCAACGGTGCTTCGCTCGCTGCTATCGAGGACGGCGTGTGCCGCGACACCACGATGGGTCTCACGCCGCTCGATGGCCTGATGATGGGCACCCGTTGTGGTTCCATCGACCCGGCCACCGTGTGCTACCTGCAGCGCGAGGGCGGCTACAGCTACCAGGAAGTCGATGACATGATGAACAAGCAGTCTGGTCTGCTTGCCATCTCGGGCATCTCCAACGACGCCCGCGACATCCGCACGCGCGCCTCCGAGGGCGACGAGCGCTGCCTGCTCGCCTTCGATATGTTCGCCTATAAGGCCATGCAGCAGGCCGGTTCCATGATCGCTTCCATGGCGGGCGTGGACACCATTACCTTTACCGCCGGCATCGGCGAGAACGACTGGTCGATCCGCAAGGCCTTCTGCGACTGCTTTGAGTGGTTGGGCGTGCGCATCGACAACAACAAGAACCGCGAGGCCGTGGGCAACGGCCCACAGGTCATCAGCGCCGCCGGCTCTTCCGTCACGGTTATGGTCATCCCCACCGACGAGGAATACATGATCGCCCACGACGTCGAGCGCCTGACCAAGAACAACTAACGCGCGCATTTGCAAGTAAACGAAAGGCCTCCAGAGCAACAGCTCCGGAGGCCTTTTTGCTAGCAGGTGGAAATTCCTGTCCCGAGGGGATATGTCCGCTACTCAGCCATCTGAGCCTGGACGGCGGTGATGGCCACGACACCCACGATGTCGTCAGCAGAGCAGCCGCGCGACAGATCGTTGACCGGCTTGGCGATGCCCTGCAGGATGGGGCCGTAGGCGTCGGCGCCGGCGAAGCGCTGGACCAGCTTGTAGCCGATGTTGCCGGCCTCGAGGTCGGGGAACACGAGCACGTTGGCCTTGCCGGCAACGGAGGAGCCGGGAGCCTTGAGCTGGGCGACGGTGGGGGCAATAGCGGCATCGAGCTGCAGGTCGCCGTCGATGGCGAGCTCGGGAGCCTTCTCCTTGCAGAACTTCACAGCCTCCTGGACCTTCTTGGCGACCTCGCCGCCAGCGGAGCCCATGGTGGAGTAGGAGAGCATGGCCACGTGCGGCTCAACGTTGCCCATGAAGGTGGACCAGGAGTGAGCGGAGGCGATGGCGATCTCGGAGAGCTCGTCGGAGGACGGGTTGATGTTGAGGCCGCAGTCGGCGAAGATCAGCGTGCCGTCAGTGCCGAACTGCGGGGTGTCGGTGCACATCACGAAGAAGGCCGAGACCAGCTTGGTGCCCGGGGCGGTCTTGAGGATCTGAAGCGCGGGGCGCAGGGTGTCGGCGGTGGAGTGGCAGGCGCCGGAGACCAGGCCGTCGGCATCGCCCATCTTGACCATCATGGTGCCAAAGTAGGTGGCGTCCATCACCTGGGCGCGAGCCTGCTCGATGGTAACGCCCTTCTTGGCGCGGAGCTCGGCAAACTTCTGCGCGTACTCCTCGTGCTTCTCGGCATTGCGCGGGTCGATGACGGTAGCGCCGGGAACGTTGATCTCGTCGGGGTTGCCCAGGATGACGATCTTTGCCAGGCCCTCCTCGATGATTTTGGTGGCCGCGACGATAGTGCGCGGATCCTCGCCCTCGGGCAGGACGATCGTCTTAAGGTCGGCCTTGGCGGCAGACTTCATACGGTTTAGGAAATCGCTCATGTTACTCCTTACAAGCGTTTCGCTAAGCTCCAGGCACCCGGCTGTTCACGAATAAACCCGCTGCTAGCGGGTTTACCTTTCAATTATGTACGCCGCGGTGCTTGAGCTTTCCTTGTGTGGCAAGCTCATTATAGGACGCATTAGCGCTATAATCGCTCTGATAAATATGTCTCGAAGAATGTTCGAGAAAAGCCCAGCTAACGAGCCCGTGGCTTTTGACAAGGAGTATCGATGCAGATTACCTCAGGCCTGCCTGAAGGCTTTAACGCCGGCGCGTACGACATGATTGTCGTCGGTGCTGGATATGCCGGTGCCGTTTGCGCCCGCCGTCTTGCCGAGACCATCGGCTATCGTGTTGCCGTTTTGGAGCGCCGTAGCCACATTGCGGGCAATGCCTATGACTGCACTGACGAGGCCGGAATCCTGATCCACGAGTACGGTCCGCATATCTATCACACTTTTAACGAGCGCGTGCACAATTTCCTGTCGCGCTTTACCAAGTGGACGGATTATCAGCACAAGGTGCTCGCCAACATCAACGGTACCCTTATGCCCGTGCCCTTCAACCATGCGAGTCTCAAGCTCGCCTTTGGTGACGAGCGCGGCGAGGAGCTGTATCAGAAGCTCGTGGAGACCTTTGGCAAGGATGTCAAGGTGCCCATTATGGAGCTGCGTAAGAAGAACGACCCGGATCTTGCCGAGGTCGCCGATTACGTCTACGAGAACGTCTTTTTGCATTACACCATGAAGCAGTGGGGCCAGACGCCCGATCAGATCGATCCCTCGATCACCGGCCGCGTTCCCGTCTTTGTGGGCGATGATGACCGCTACTTCCCGCAAGCTCCCTTCCAGGGCATGCCGCAGGAGGGCTACACGGCGCTCTTTGAGCACATGCTCGACCACGACCTGATCGACGTGTTCTGCGACGTGGACGCCCGTGACCTCTTTGAAATCGACGAGACTACCGTCAAGATCGACGGCAAGGTCTATGGTGGCGAGATCGTCTACACCGGTCCGCTCGATGAGCTGTTCAATCTCGATCTGGGCGCGCTACCGTACCGCACACTCGACATGAAGTTCGAGACGCTCGATATGGACCAGTTCCAGCCCGTGGGCACCGTCAACTACACCACGAGCGAGGACTACACGCGCATTACCGAGTTCAAGAACATGACCGGTCAGATCCTGCCCGGCAAGACCACCATCATGAAGGAGTACTCCAAGGCCTATACGCCCGGCTCGGGCGAGACGCCGTACTACGCCATTCTTGAGCCCGAGAACCGTGAGCTCTATGAGCGCTATCTTGAGCGCGTCCAGAACCTGACGAACTTCCACCCGGTGGGTCGTCTGGCCGAGTATCGTTACTACGATATGGACGCCGTGACCAATTCCGCCCTCGATCTTTCGGATGAGATTATCGCCTGCCATGCATAAAGTCATAACATTCGGTATTCCCTCGTATAACGCCGCCAAGGACATGGACCATTGCATCACCTCCATCTTGGAGGGGAGCAATTACGCCACCGATATCGAGATTATCGTGGTGGACGACGGCTCCAAGGACGAGACGGCCGATAAGGCCGATGAGTGGGAGGCACGTTATCCCGGTATCATTCGCGCGGTACACCAGGAGAACGGTGGCCACGGTATTGCTGTCCTTTCGGGTCTGCGCGAGGCACAGGGCACCTACTACAAGGTTGTCGACTCGGATGACTGGCTCGACGCTGCGGCTCTTTCGACCATGCTGTCGATTCTGCGTGGCTTTGAAGAGCGCGATCAGCGCGTTGACCTGTTTATCTCGAACTACGTGTACGAGAAGGTTTACGAGGGCACGCATACCGCTATTGGCTACAAATTTGCCCTGCCGCGCAAAAAGATCTTTTCCTGGGATCAGATCGGTCATTTCCGCCTGGACCAGAACCTACTCATGCACAGCCTGTGCTATCGCACGGATGTGCTGCGCGAGTCCAACCTTCCCATGCCGCCGCACACGTTCTATGTGGACAACATCTACGCCTACGTGCCGCTGCCGCGTTGCAAGACCATGTACTACGCCGACATCGACCTCTATCGCTACTTTATCGGTCGCGAGGGCCAGAGTGTCAACGAGGCCACGATGGTCAAGCGTCTGGACCAGCAGTTCCGTGTGACGCGCATCATGATGGAGTCGTACCACCTGTACAGCGATGTTGAGTCGTCGCGTCTGCGCTCGTACATGATGGGCTATTTCACCATGATGATGGCGATCTGCTCGGTGCTCACCAAGCTTTCCGAGGAAGATTGCGCCGACGAGCGCCTAAAGACGCTGTGGAATGATTTGAAGGCCTACGACGAGCGCATGTATCGTCGTGCCCGCTACGGCGTGGTCGGGTTCTTCACCAATCTGCGCGGACGGGCCGGAGACAAAACCACACTCGGCCTATACCGTCTTGCCTCAAAGATCTTCAAATTCAACTAGCTGCCGAGTAATCGCTGCTGATAGGTTGACTGGGCCCCTTGGCCTTTAGTTTGCTACTGCGAACAGTCCTGCTCGCACGGAAAGCACATTAAGTGCTTTCCGGCTCGTGCGGAACTTGTATCAAACTAAAGGCCAAGGGGCCTCTGCTATAAGAATCGATTGTCAGGTTATTTGAATTTGAAGATCTTCGACGCGCGGTACACAGGGGCCTGGGCTGAAAAAATATTAGTTGGTAGTCGGTCGGAGGCGGGCGGGCATTACGTTTGTCGCGAGTTCCGCATGCAAAGAAGGCCACTTAATGTGGCCTTCGTCTTGCATAGGACTGTAGAGCAGCAAACGTAATGCCCGCCCGCCTCCGACCGACGGTCGAGTGAGATTACTTCGCAGCACCTGGGATTCCGTGGGAGGTTTTGGCGGTTTTGGCTCCGTTTGCGATGGCAGTTTCCAGGGCCCTTACTGCGAGCATGCCCAGCAGGTCTAGGGGAACGGCGGCGCTTGCCTGGGCGCCCAGTTTGCCGCTGGCGAGGGTGTAGATGGT
>URDZ01000073.1:0-11070 GCA_900546725.1 uncultured Collinsella sp.
TGGGAGAGCGCCTCCTTGACCGGATAAGGTAAATAAGTTATTTGGGATAAAAGCCCCGGGCCAGCCCACAGAAAAGCGGGAGCGCGGCGGGGAAACAGAGCCCTGATTTGTACCCATTGTAAGCTTTTGCAAGAATTATTGCAATAGGAACGGGTATTTTTGTGTATAAAAAGAATAAAAAAACCCGCCGAATGAATTTACAAGTGGTACAAAAAGTGATAAACTAAAGGACGCCAAGAAGATCCAACCGCTCCCACCTGTCCGGGGGCGGTGCTGTCATGTGATTTTATAAGTGAATACTTATAAAGATCATAACCATTTCCGACATAGGCTTTTTGACGGGAAGACAGTAAAATAGGGCAGAGAACCGTTTGGAGGAGAGGGCCCGCGGGCCTTGTCCTCTGCACAGTATCATTGATTAAGGAAGAAAGTAGGGAACTCTATGGCAAGAAAGTTCAAAACCATGGACGGCAACAACGCTGCTGCATATGTCAGCCAATGGCAAGACCCAGGACAACGGCGCCAGAGGCGGACAGGCCCTTGAGGAAGTCCATCATGGCGGTGTTGATGGCAGCCATGGGGCCGGAAATGCCGAGCATGACCAGACCGACGATGGCGGTAGAGAACAGCGGGTACAGGAAGATAGCCTTGAGGCCGTCCAGGTTCTTGGGCAGACCGGCAAAGACCTTCTCGAGCAGCAGGATGACATAACCAGCGAGGAAGCCACCGACGATACCGCCCAGGAAGCCGAAGCCCACGCCAGCGCCACCGGCGTCGATCATGCCGGTCTCGGCGTTAACAGGCAGGCCCTGGATAGCGATCATACCGGCAACGAAACCGGGGACGAGCGCCGGGCGCTTGCCGATGGATTCGGCGATGTAGGCGGAAAGCACCGGAACCATGAGGTTCATGGCGATGCCGCCGATGATCTTGAGCATCGCAGCAAAGCTGTTGTAGTCAGACGCCGTCGAATCGAAGGACGTAATGCCCCACAGGAACGAAACGGCGGTCAGAACACCACCAGCAACGACGAAGACCAGCATGTGGCTGACGCCGTTCATGAGGTGCTTGTAGATGATGTGGCCGATGGACTCCTTCTCCTCGACCTCGTCCTCGACATCGGCAGCAGCCGCAACCGTGTCGTCGCCCTTGGCGGCGAGCGCGCGGTCAATCAGCTTACCGGCGGCCTCAACGGACAGGGCCTTGGAAACACCAACGGAAACCATGGGCTTGCCGGCGAAACGCTCAGCCTGGACATCCTTGTCGGCTGCGACGACGACGGCCTTGGCAGCAGCGATCTCACTCTTGGTGAGCTCGTTCTCGACACCGACCTGGCCATGAGTCTCGACCTTAATGGTCAGACCGCGCTCGGCAGCTGCCTTCTCCAGCGCCTCCTTCGCCATGAAGGTGTGCGCAATGCCAGTCGGGCAACCGGTCGCGGCGATGATGTCAAACTTAGCCATGTGTCCCTCCTTCTTGAGTACAGCGCCCGCGGGCGCTCCCCTACACGCGCTTCGATGCGCGTTTTTCCACAACTGAAAGATACCAACCTACCGTCCGCGTGAGAAGAGCTAAGGTGCAAATCTCCGGTGAAAGGTTCTTTCATAGCCGTAAACGGTAAGTGAAAGTTTACCATCAACACTTGAAACGGCAAGGTGTATCTTGTAATTGAAAATGCCCGTATACTATGGCATTGCAAATCAAGCTAGATTTTCATGCCAACCAGGAGCCATCCATGACCGATAGTAGCAAGAGCGCACTTTCCCTCATTAGCACCCATCAGGGATACAGCGAGTCCGAGCAGCGCATTGTCGACTATATATTGGAGCACCAGTCCGAGGCGCCACGCCTCACGGCCGCTCAGCTCTCACGCGCCGCCGCCACGTCCGAGGCGACCGTTTCGCGCTTCTGCCGCAAGCTTGGCTTTGGTAGCTTCCGCAGCTTTCAGTTTTCGTTGGCGAGGGATTTGGAAAGCCAGCGTAACGAGGGCCTGACTGACGAGGTCTCGCTCGACAATATGGAGCAGAGCCTCAAGAACATCCTGGCTGCCAAGGTGAGCGAGCTTAATGCGACCATCGACGGGATCGACCACGATACGCTGGCGGCTGTTGTGCATGCCCTTAAGCATGCAGGGGTTATTGAGTTTGCGGCTGTGGGCAATACGAACGCGGTCGCGCTCGATGCGACGTTTAAGTTTTCGCAGCTGGGCCTGCGCTGCATGGCGAGCACCATTAGCGAGACATCAATCGGCTTTGCGCTCACGTTACGCCCGGGTGACGTCATCGTGCTTATCTCAAACTCCGGCAAATCGCGCCGACTGAATCGCATGGCAAAAGCGGCTCGCAACTGCGGCGCAACCGTAGTCGTCATCAGCAGCGACAGTAAATCCCCGCTCGCGCGCCTGGCAGACTACACTTTTAACACCGTCAACCACGAAGCGCTGCTGACAACGGGCGACTTTGCGTTCTCTAAGATCAGCGCCACGATGATCATCGAAGTCATCTACAACTTCCTGCTGCCCGAGATTAAAGACGCGCGTGAGCATATCAGCTACTACGAGGAGCTCATCCAGCCGGATAAGGTCGTTGAGTAAAACGCGTAGTGGGACAAAAATTTCAGTCTATTTTGTCCCACCAACCCCACTGATACGACCTAACCTCGAGCTTCTTCGAGCATCTGCTTTGCGTGGGCCAAGCTTGCCTCGGACTGATCGCCGCTCAACATGCGGGCGATCTCGGCGGTACGCGCTTCGCCGGTTACCTCGTCCAAATGCGTCTGGGGAACATCGCCTGGTTCCTTGCTGACAACATAATGCTTGTCGGCCATGACGGCGACCTGCGCCAAGTGGGTTACGACAATCACCTGATGCGTAGAGGCGAGATCTGCCAGCACGCCCGCGAGTGCACGCGCCGTGGAGCCACCGACACCAGCATCGACCTCGTCAAACACCAGCGTATCGACACCGTCCGCGTTACCGAGGACAACCTTACTTGCCAGCATGACGCGGCTGAGCTCGCCGCCCGACGCAATGCGGCGCAGGGGACGTGGCGTCAAGCCGGCACCGCTGCGGTATAGCAGCTCGTAGCTCGAAGGACCAACGGGCGTCCACTCAGCACGGGGAAGATCGCGCGACTCCCAGACGAGCTCGGCACTACCCATCTCCAAGCGCGCCATCTGGCGGCCAACCTCGTGGCAGAAGCGCGGGGCCGCCGTATTGCGAGCGCGCTTAAGTGCCTTGGCAGCGGCAAACAACTCGCGCTCGGCGCTCCCGAGTGCCTCACGCGCCTTTTTGATCTGTTCATCGCCATCATCGACCAGGGACAGCAGCTCTTGCGAGCGATCGCGCATGGCAAAAACATCGTCCATGGTGGGGCCCCACTGACGCAACAGGCCCTTGAGATCGGAATACCGCTCACGCATGCGAGCGAGCTCGCGCGGGTCGAAGGCGATGCCATCGCGATAGGCACGAAGCTCGTTCGCGCAATCCTCAAGGGAGATACAGGCATCCGAAAGTGCATCGGCAATGTCGCCGAGTTTGCGATCGACGGTAGCCATTCGGGAAAGCTCTGCCACGGCGCTGTTCACGGCATCGAGCGCTCCCCCTTCGGCGGCAAGCGATGCATGGGCATCGTTAGCCGTGGCAACCAGTACCTCGGCATGTTCGGAGCGCGGCAGCAGCTTCTCGAGTTCCTCATACTCACCCGGCTTGGGGTCGACCTCGCCGATGCGCTCGAGGGCAAAGCGCGCCTCCTCGACGCGGCTCCCCTGCGCACGCGAGGCCTCTTCGACACGTCGAACCTCCTTGGCGGCAGCGCGCGAGGCTTTAAAGCAGGCGCGGTACGCATCCAGCGCCTCGAGTGCCGGGCGCCCTGCCCATGCATCGACCATCGCAACGTGATGCGCCGGATCGAGCAAGCGCTGGTGCTCGTGCTGGCCGCACAGATCCATCATCACACCGACGCGCTCCGAAAGCTCGCGCACGCTGGCAATGCGGCCGTCAATTTTTACGCGGCTGCGGCCCTCGGCAGAAAGGCTGCGCTGTACGGTGAACCCCTCCGTGTCGTGCGGCCCGTCGAAGAGTCGCGCCTCGACGCTCGCCAGTGCCTCGCCTTCGCGCACCGTCGACGAATCCGCACGCTCGCCCAAAATAAGCTTGAGGGCCGAGAGCAGCGCGGTCTTGCCGGCGCCAGTCTCGCCAGTCAGGACAGTCAGGCCGGCACTCGGCACCAGCGTCGCATCGCGAATGAGTGCAATGTTATAAACCTGCAGCTCATCGATCATGACGCACTCCGTAGAACACACGGCTCACCGAGTTATAGAAGCTCTCGGGGCCGTAATCCAGCAGCAGCACATCACCGGGACCGCGACGCACGGCCACGCTCTCAACGGTACCATCGCAGGTAATAAACTGTCCATCGATAGCGATCGCCGGAACACTCGGACGGTCATCAGACATAAAGATCTCGACGACATCACTCGGCGAAGTCAAAAAGGCACGAGCCTGAATGGTGTGCGGCGCAATGGGTACGCAGACCATGCCCGTATAGTCAGGGCTCACGATGGGGCCACCGGCGCTGAGCGCGTAACCCGTAGAACCAGTCGCCGTCGAAACGACGACACCGTCACCGCGTAGGCGGTCGATATGGTGACCGGACACCGTGATGTCAAACTCGACCATATCGGACAGGGGGCCGCGCGTAAGCGCCATGTCGTTGAGGGCGAAGGTGCGCACGACATCCTTCGTACCGTCTTCGCGCACGGACACGATATCCGCGGCGATGGTGGCGCGACGGCTCACGTGCAGCTCGCCGGACAGGGCGTCACTCACGACCTGCAGAATGTCGCGCTCCTCGGGGCTCGCAGCAGTTAAAAAGCCCAGGTGACCATAGGAAAGACCGAGGATAGGAATCTCGCGATGGTTGAGGATGCGGGCAGCGCGCAGCAACGTACCGTCGCCGCCGAGCGTAATGACCAGATCGGAGCCGTCAATATCAGGCGTGCTTTGAATCTTCGATCGCTGGTCGGCAGCCCATGCGACTTCATAGCCCTGGCGCGTCAGCCAAAGCTCGAGCATCAGGCCGCTCTCGACCGCCTCTTGCTTGTAGTAATTGGGAACCAGAAAGACCTTCATAGCGTTGCAGCTTTCTCGCTCAAAACCGATACCTGGGATTGCAGCTCATCGTCGGCGCGCTCGCCGGGGGCAAACCTCGTGCCGTACAGGAAAAACTCAACGTTTCCCTTGGCACCATGAATGGGCGACACGCAGACATCGACCGGGAACAGGCCCTTGGCAGCAAAGAGTTCAACCGCCGCCACGAGTGTATCGTGGCGCACGGCGGGATCGGTCACAATGCCGCCCTCACCCACCAGCGCAGCCGGAGCCTCAAACTGCGGCTTTACGAGCGTGCAAAACGAACCCGAAGGCTTCAGGCACGACAGCACGGCGTCGATGATATTCGCGATACTCGTAAACGATACATCGCACACGGCCAGATCGATAGCACCGCCGTAGCCGAGCTCGGGCAACTGCGTCACATTCGTGCGCTCGTGGAGCGTCACACGATCGTCTTGGCGCAGCGACCAATCGAACTGGGCGCGACCCACGTCCACCGAGACAACGGTCGCAGCTCCGCGCTTGAGCAGGCAATCGGTAAAGCCGCCGGTAGAGCAGCCCACATCCAGACAGGCAAGGCCCGTCGGATTGATGCCAAACGCATCAAGTGCGCCTTCGAGCTTAAGACCGCCGCGGCCAACATAGGGAATGCGCCCCTTCACGTGCAGCGGCAGGCCCGGGGTCACCTTAAGGCCCGGCGAAGTCAAGCGCTCACCGCCACTCGAGACCAAGCCGGCCATAAGAGTGCGAAGGGCATCCGCGCGATCGGCGCAGATGCCCTGTGAAATCAGTTCGTCATCAAGACGCACGCGTTTCATGAATGCCATCAACCATTCGTATCCGGAGATGCGGCCTAGCTATCCTGGGATTCGTTTGCCGCATCCTCATCGTATTCCTGCTCGAGCTTGTCGGCCTCACGCGGCGTCAACTCAAACTTGTCGACCATATCGACCGCGCGGGAGCCCAGCTCAATCGCTTCGTCAAACAAATCGAGCGAACGCTCCAAGGAGGTATCCTTGGAGCGAACGGTAGCGATGATCTGATCCAGACGGTCCGAAATCTCATCAAAGTTACGGACAGAACCCTCTGGCATGGCTACTCCTCGACGGAGTCGATGTCAGCCTCGGCGGCGTCCGCATCCTCGGCCAGCACGCCAGCCTCAGCCTGAGCAACCGCAACCTTGGCGGCAGCCTCGGCAGCCTGCGCCTCCTCGCGAGCGCGATCTTCGGCCAGCAGCTCCTGGTACAGGCCCTCGCCCGGCAGCTCCTCGCTGCGAGCGATCTTGCCCAGCACGCCGTTGACGAACGACGCGGACTGGTCGGTGCCATAGGCCTTGGCAAGCTCGACAGCCTCGTTGATCACGATGGCGTCCGAGACCTCCTCGTCGGTGAGGAAACGCATCTCGTAAACAGCGATACGCAGCAGATTGCGGTCGGCGCCGGGCATGCGCATAAGATCCCAGTTCTTGGCAACGGATCGCAGAGCGCAGTCGATGCGGTCGATATGCTCGTAGGCACCGCGGCACAGCTCCAACGCATAGGGGTCGAGGGGACCCTTCGAGATCAGGAAATCACCCTCGAGGACGCGCTCGAGCGGGCTGTCCGTGGCCTCGGCCTGGAACAGCAGCTGCAGCGCCTGACTGCGGGCAAGCGTACGCCCGCGATAAACCTTAAGGCTCAAAGGTTACTCCTTGGGGAAAACGAGGCCGTCAATGCAAACGTCAACGCGCTCAACCTCGACGCCCACCTGAGCATCGATGGCGGCGACCACGGCGACGCGAACGGCCTCGGCGAGTTTCTTGAACGGATAGCCAAAGAACACCACGACACGCACGGTGAGTGCGAGCTTGCCGCCAACGACCTCGGCCTCGACCGCCGGCTCGGAAGCCGGGGCCTTGGACGAGAGCATCATGGAGACAAGGTTGGTGGCAAGGTCCTTGACGCCAACGGAGGCGATGCCCTCGACATCCGACACGGCGCGCGAGACGATGGCGGTCAGAACATCGGGCGAAATGCCGATGCCGTCAATCTTGATTTCCTGGGGCATGAGTCCTCCTAGAAGAGTTGGTTGCTAGACGCGGGAGACGAACTTGCCGTCGCGGGTGTCAACCTTGATGACCTCGCCCTCGTTGAGGTACATGGGGACCTGGATGACAGCGCCGGTGTCAATCGTGGCCGGCTTGGTGGAACCCTGGACGGTGTCGCCCTTAAAGCCCGGGTCGGTCTGGACGATGGTGGTCTCGATGAACATCGGGGGGGTCACGCCCATGAGCTCATCGTCGGCGAAGAGCAGCTGGCAGATGTCGTTCTCGCGCAGCCACTTGGAGTTCTCGCCCACCATGTCCTCGGGAACGGGAACCTGCTCATAGGACTCGTTGTCCATGAAGATGTAGTCGGCGCCATCGTTGTAGAGGTACTGGAACTCGCGGGTGGTAAGCATGACGCTCTCGAACTTGGTGCCGGCGTTGCAGGTGTTCTCGACGACGCGGCCGCTCTTGATGTCGCGGGTCTTGTAGCGCACAAACGCGCCGCCCTTGCCCGGCTTGACATGCTGGAACTCGACGATGGTGTAGACCTTGTCCTTGATGCGGAGACCGAGGCCGTTCTTGAAGTCGGCGGTAGAAATGGTAGGCATAGCGACCTTTCTTGTTATGGGCAGAACGCACAAGCGTCCAAATTACATACGATAGAAATTATACACTTGCAGACGGCGCCTGCAGCGAGCGCATAAAAAGAGAACGCGGGGCGTCCGAATCGATCCGAACGCCCCGCCCCAAACTATCTACCGAAGTAGACTAGCAGTCGATAACGTGCAGGTCGTGCGGGGTCTTGGTGAAGGGCTCGTAGCCGTTCTCGGTGACCACGCCGTAGTCCTCAAGGCGCACGCCGCCCACGCCGGGCAGGTAGACGCCGGGCTCCATGGTGACAACCGAGCCGATCTCGATGGTGTTCTTGCTGCGGTTGAAGTTGGGCAGCTCGTGGATGTCGATGCCCACGCCGTGGCCCAGACCATGGTTGTAGTAATCGCCATAGCCGGCATCGCCGATGATCTTCTTGGAAAGCTTGAAAATGTCGTTGCCCTCGACGCCCGGATGGATGGCGGCGACGCATTCCTCGTGCGTACGGCGCACGAGCGCATACAGGTCGAGCTGTTCCTGCGTGGGCTCGCCCATCACGACGGTGCGCGTCATATCGGAACGATAATCGCAGTAGCCCGCGCCGTAATCCATGAGGACAAAGTCGCCCTTCTCGATCACGCGGTCGCTCGGCACGGCATGCGGGTTGGCGGTGTTGGGACCGCTCGCTACGATGGAGCCGAAGGCAAGGCTGTCAGCGCCGTTGGCGAACATAAAGTTCTCGAGCTCGTTGCGAACCTGCTTCTCGGTCATACCGGGCTTAATAAAGCCGAGCATGTGCTGGAAGGCGGCGTCAGTGATCGACTGTGCATGGCGCATGAGCTCGATCTCCTCGGCATCCTTGATGGCGCGCATCTTGCGGATGTCGTCATGCATCAGCGGCAACATGCAGGCGACGGAACGATCCTCCAGACCACGCTGAATGCCCTGGTAGAAGTTGATCTGCATATCGTCCTCGACAGCGCAGACGCGGCACTTGTTGGCTGCGATCTTGCCGGCGACCCAACCGGGGATGGTGCCCTCGTCCATGTCATAGACCCAAGGGCTGCCGGCGGGCGTGTTCTCCTCAAAGCTGTTGAGGTAGCGCGAGTCGGTATGGAACAGGCACTGGTCAGCCGTAATAAACGCCGCGTGCGGGAACTCGAAGGTGTAGTCGAAGACGCCCTTCACGCCCGTGAGCCAACGAAGATTGGCCTCGTCGCGTACCACGATAGCGTCGTAGCCGCGCTCGACCATCAGGGCACGGACACGTTCGATACGACCGGCAGGACCGGCAGCAAACTCAGACATGCAGATTCCTTTCTTATTGTCTCAAAAAGTGAGGGACGGGTCTCAACCGAACGTCGGAATCGCATGCGAACCGCAACCGATTGGAAACCCGTCCCTCAACATGATACGAAAGACGATGGATGTCAATAAATCTTAGAGAAGTTCTTTGCGAGAAGCCAAGTAAGCGTGAGCATGGCGCTCAAGAACCTCGTCCTCAACGCTCGTTAGGCGAATGGCGCCGAGTGCCGCGGGCAGCGGCAGCATGCTGCGATTCGAGCGAGCGAACTGCTGCCTGCGGAACTCCTCGATATATGCGGCAGGCTCCAGATCGAGGGCAAGTTCCTCGATACCAAAGTCCTCTAGGCAGTCATCGACCTCAAAGACGTAATCGATATCGAAGTCGCAGGCATCATGTGCTAGGCGCGCCTCAAAGCGCATGCCCTCGGACAACAGCTGGTAGGCAGGAACCTGCGAAGCAGCATCGCCCAAGCAAGCGCGCAGGGTACGCTCCCCCGTCTTGCCAAAATCGAGCGCATGGCGGGCGCTCGGGTTCGTGGCCATCAGTACGTCCTTGCGGGCAGTCTGAGACCATTGAACTGCATTGACGAGCGCGACCTCCTCGCCCGCGAGAATCTCGGGAACGGTCTCAGTAAACTGATTCCAGCGGGACTTGCTGCTCGAAAGCATGGTGCCAACAAGCACCACATAGCCGAACTTGAGGTACTCGGGGTCCGCCTCGCGAACAAGGTCGAGGTCACACACGACCAAGCCCGGCTCAGGACGGAACGCGATAGCGGGAAGCGCATTCGCCGGCGAGGCGACGAGCGGCTTCATGGTCGTCGCGACCGTGAGCATGGCGTCGAAGGTCGTCGGCAGCAGCGCGCACTCGGTTCGGCCACACCACTGGTTGGCGCACCAGCTAACAACCGAGCAGGTTGCGGCATCGCCAACGGCGACAACCAGATCGTCGCAGGTAACGCCGTTGGCAGACAGGGCGCCAAAGATCGCATCGGCATCGGCCAGCGTGGCACCAGCAGGCGAAACCTCGAGGACTAGCGGCGACACGGCAAAACCGGCGTCGACCAGCGCATGCTCGACGACTTCACCAAAACGCTCGGATGTGGCGGTGTTCCAAACGACCATCGCGCGCTTAGGCTTGCCCACGGCCGAGGCAAACATACGCGACAGTTCATCGAACGCGCCCAATCCGACGCGGACATCGACGCTGCGGTTTTGGAAATTGATCAGTTGACGGCGAATCATAGCAGCCCACGCTCCAAAAGCATCTCGGCACAAAGGTAGGAAACGTCCTCGAAGGACTTGTTGCGAATATCAAGGGTAAGGTCGGCGGCCTGGCGATACAGCGGACGGCGATGCTCAAACAGGCGCGCAGCATGCTCGGGCGAACGGAAATCGGGGCGCGTGTCGGACCGACGAATCTGTCGAATCGAATCCTCGAAGTCGCCCTCGAGGTACACGCACGTACCCATTTCGTGCATCAGTTCAATATTCACCGGCGTTTCGACGATACCGCCCCCGCACGAAACCAACAGGCTGCGCTCGCTTTGGAGCGAACGGAGCGCCGAGGTCTCGAGCTCGCGAAAACGATCCTCGCCCTCGGTCTCAAAAATCTCGGTCACCGACTTGCCGCAACGACGCACAACCAAACGATCGGTATCGATGAATCGACGCTTGAACATAGTGCCCACGTTGCGCGCAAGCGTCGACTTGCCCGCGCCCAAAAAGCCGATAAAGAAAATATGGTCGCAGCCGTGTTTGATGTGCTGAGACATGGCGAAACCTATTCCTCGCAGGGAAGGTCGCGCAGGGCCCGGCGCTCAAAGATACGGAAGATCTGCGTGTACCACAGGTCCTGGGTTGCCTGCGGCTTGACCAGAATAGTGTCAACACCGGCAAAGTTACCGCTCCACACGTCCGTGTAAAGCTGATCCCCGATTAGCACGGCCTCATCGGCCGTGGCGCCCAGACGCTTAAGACCGGCCTTCAGGGCAAAGGGCGCCGGCTTCATGGAATGGCTGATGGCCTCGAGCCC
>URDZ01000074.1:0-11031 GCA_900546725.1 uncultured Collinsella sp.
GCTTATTAAACTGCTCGGGGGCCTTTTTAGTTTAAAGCGACCTGATGGGCGATCTTTATACCGGCAGACAAAAAGGGGGTACCGACCAACGTCGATACCCCCTTACAAGCCACTATGTCAGCGCGCACAGTGCCGAGCGCACGACCCGCACGCCTACTTGCGAGAATTGCTCAGCTTATTGATCAGCGCTTCAAGACGCTCGCCGTCCTCGGCCGTCTGGGCAATAACCAAAATCGTATCGTTGCCGGCAAGCGAGCCAAGCACATCGGGCAGCTCTGCCGCATCAACAGCGGCGGCGATGCCGGAAGCCGTACCAGGCTGAGCCTTGATCATAACCAGATTATCGGTGCGCAGAACGCCCGTTACGAGCTCGGAAACCATACGCTGCAGATGCAGGTCCTCTGCCAGAACATAGATGCCCTCAGGGAGCTTACGCAGCCCCATATCGGCAATATCGCGAGAGACAGTCGCCTGCGTGCAATCAAAGCCCATAGCGCGGAGCTCATCGACCAGCACGCGCTGCGTGCGGACGTCCTTATTGCGCACAATATCTCTAATGGCATCCTGGCGCCCATTGCGTTTTTTAGCCATACAAACCCTCTCTCCAAAAGATGGCGGAGACAATCAATCAGTGATTGAATAGTTTAACGCTATTTGAAGGCTTTTGTGTATAAGAACGCATTTCGAAACAATTCTATGCAAATTTGTTTCGAAATAAGCCGTTTAGGCGGTTTTTGCGCCCGTCCGGTTAAGAAAAGCTGCCAGATGCGTGCACATCACGCAGCGCGCGGGCTTGGCGCTGGCGATCGGACCAAACAACAGACCGAGTCCCCGATGGTTATCCTTGAGCGCAGCGGCCATCTGACGGGTTCGAGGCGCCTCGAGCATATCACGCATGCGGGCGGAACGCTCGATTGACGACACCCCATGCGGGCTCAGACACAAATTCTCGATGCAGGCGACTAATCCGGCAAAGTAGAACTTCTGGCTTGCCAGCTTGAGCCGACCACCGCTATCTGCTTCCGAGAGTGAGTCCGCAAGCTCATCGAGCGCTCGGGCATCATCGGATACCTTGGCATACATGGTGGGATCAAAGGCATCTGTAAGCTTAGGTGCCGCCGCGTGGAAACAAGCATCACCGCAGCCGGACACGCATCGTGCCTGCGAAAGCGCGCATGCCATAAACCCAACTGTGCGAAACACCTTGTCGCACAAAAGGCATGCCTCAAACAGCGAGCGGCTGTACATCACGCCAGAGGTCTGAACGACAAGGCCGCCTAAAATCAACTGAGGCAGCCCGGCCACCATCGAAGATTTGCCATCAATGGAAATATGAGCAGCATCCAAGACGCGCGAATGGCGCTCTCGATGTGCATCATAGCGGTCGAGCGACACCGTGGGGAACACTATGTCTGCTGCGGTATCGCACGCGATATCGACCATCTTGGAAAGGGACTGCGGAGCAAACCACTCATCGGCGTTCATGGCGATGATTTGAGAGCCACGCGAGGCAGCAAAACCGGCACGAAGGCAAGCACCGCGCTTCGCGTCCTCGACGTCAATCAAATCAATATGGATGTCCCTGTCGGCAGCAACTTGAAGCGAATGGCGCACACCGGGCGCAGCATCGCGGCAGACAACGACAATCTGCAAATCGTAGAGGTCTTGGTTCTGGATACTCTCGAGCGCACGCATCGCATAGCTGGGCGAACCTTCTACCACAAGGATCACCGAAAGTCGCGGATGCGAGCCACGTCGAACCAAGTTATCCGTCCTCTCGACAGCAATGAATCAAACCGTGGTTCATGGTACACCCCGTAAATTAAAGCAATGAGACACCGGTTGTATTGCACGCCAAGAACAGATGTTGCACACGCGCAGCCCACAGATGACGGGTGTCGACGCACGACGCGTCGAGCCCTCCCCTAGTCGAGCACGACGAGCTCGGCGGGATCGTAATCCACGCCCATAAACGTAAGGCCGCAGGCAGGAGCCGTGGGGCCTGCAGCGGTACGGTCGCAAGCATCGATGACCTCGCGCATCCACTCGGGTTCACGGCGATGCATGCCAATCTCGACAAGCGTGCCCACGATCGTGCGGACCATCGAATGCAGAAACGCATTGCCCTCGATGGTAAACGTCAGGATGTCCTCGCCAAACGCAACCTCATGGCCAAACTCGGCACGCATCACGCAGCGATGCGTGGGCTTGCCGACGGCCGAGGCAACCTTGCAAAAGCTTTTAAAGTCCTGCTCGCCCAGCAGCGCGGGGCAGGCAGCAGACATAGCCTCAACATCCAAGGGATAGCGATGCCACCACACGGCGCCGCGGGACAGCACGGGGCGCGCATCTCGATCGGCAATGCGATAGGTGTAAGTGCGAGAGCGCGCGTCAAAGCGCGCAGAAAAGCCCTTACGAGCCTTGTAGACCTCGTTTATGGCGATATCTTTGGGTAGCAGGGCATCCATAGCCCGCAGCCACCTACGGCGCGTACACGCGAGCTCAGCGTCCGTAACGGGCACGCTGATGTACTGAGCCACGGCATGCACGCCGGAATCGGTACGCCCCGCGCACGTCAGATCGATCGGGCGGCGAAGCAGCGTCTCGATGGCTCGACGTAGCTCACCCGCAACCGTCGTCTGTCCCGGCTGCTCGGCAAATCCGCTATACGACGAGCCATCATAGGCCACACGAAATACGAGCGTGGCGTCAAGCTCGGGGGTCGAATTGAAATCAGACGGCGCAGTCATGGGCGCTCCCAACAAACAAGCAACGGTATCGCGACAAAAAAAGAGGGGTACGCGAACGTACCCCTCGAATATAGCCTATGCAGACGGAAAGTCTACTCAGCGGTCTCCTCAGCAGGAGCATCCTCGACAGCCTCGACCTTCTTAGGAGCAGCGGCCTTCTTGGGGGCCGGAGCGGCCTTCTTGGCCTTAGGCGTGCAAGGCTCGGTGACGAGCTCCATGATAACGATGGGAGCGTTGTCGCCCTTGCGGTTGCCGAGCTTCATGATGCGGGTGTAACCGCCGTTGCGGTCCTGCCACATGCCCTGGGCAGCCTTGTCGAAGATCTCGGCAACGAGCTGCTTATCGCCGAGCTTGGCGATAGCCAGACGACGAGAGTGCAGGTCGCCCTTCTTGGCCCAAGTGATGATCGGGTCGACGACCGAACGCAGCGCCTTAGCGCGGGTCTCGGTGGTCTTGATGCGGTCGTTCTCGAAGAGGGCCTTAGCAAGGCTCTTCTTCATGGCCTTGGTGTGGCTCGCATCGGTGCCGAGCTTCAGGCCCTTCTTAACGTTGTGACGCATGGTCTAGTTTCTCCTCAAATATGCGAAGCATTAAGCCTTCAGGCTCAGGCCCATGGACTCAAGCTTGTCCTTCACTTCCTCGATCGACTTAACACCGAAGTTACGGATGTTGAGCAGATCGTTCTCCGAGAACTCAACGAGCTGACGGACCGAGTGAATGCTGGCGCGCTTAAGGCAGTTGTAGGAACGGACGGAAAGGTCCAGATCCTCGATCTGCTTGTCCAGCTCGGCGTTGTCGTTGGTGACCTCGGGAGCGAAGATCGAAGCCTCCTCCTCGACCTCGGGGGTCTCGGCAAGGTTCATAAAGGCGGCCATATGCTGGTTGATGATATTGGCAGCCTGGACCACGGCGTCGCGCGGGGCGATGGAGCCGTTGGTCTCGATCTCGAGGACAAGGCGGTCGTAGTCGGTGTGCTGACCGACACGGCAAGCCTCAACGAGCTTGGCGCAACGGGAAACCGGCGAGTACAGCGAGTCGACGTGGATCACACCGATGGGATCGTTGTCGCGCTTGTTTGCCTCGCCAGAAACATAGCCGCGGCCATAGCCGATGCGCATGCTCATGGTGAGATGGCCACCCTCGGTGAGCGTAGCAATGTGCTGCTCGGGGTTGACCAGCTCAAACTCGGACGGAATAAAGAAGTCCGCACCGGTGACCTCGCAGGGGCCGTCAACCGAGATGGTGGCGGTCGCCTCGTCGGTCGTGCCGAGAGCCCTGAAGACAAGACCCTTGACATTCAGGACGATGTCGGTGACATCCTCGACCATGTTAGGGATGGTCATGAACTCGTGCTGCGCACCATCGATCTGAATAGCCTCGACGGCGGCACCCTCGAGCGAGGACAGAAGAACGCGACGAAGGGAGTTACCCAGCGTATCGCCGTAACCACGCTCGAGCGGCTCGACGGAGACACGAGCAGACGTCTCGTTGATCTCTTCGACCTGAACCTGAGGCCTAATGAATTCTGACATGTATTACCTCCAGCCTCAGCAGCCCGGATGGACTACTTAGAGTAGAGCTCGACGATGAGCTGCTCGTTGATATCACCGCTGATCTGCTCACGCGTCGGCAGAGCGAGCACGTTACCAGACAGCTTCTCGATATCGACCTCGAGCCAGCCAGGGACCTCAAAGCGCTCGGAGGAAATCAGGGCCTCCTTGATGGGGAGGAGGTCACGGAACTTCTCGCCGACAGCGACGACGTCGCCGGCCTTGACGCGGTAGGACGGGATGTCCACGCGCTTGCCGTTCACGGTGAAGTGACCGTGACGGACGGACTGACGAGCCTCTTTGCGGGTGCGGGCGAAGCCAAGACGGAAGACGACGTTGTCGAGGCGAGACTCAAGGATGATCATGAGGTTCTCACCGGTGACGCCGTTCATCTTGCGGGCCTTGTTGAAGTAGCCGTGGAACTGCTTCTCCAGAACGCCATAGATGAACTTGACCTTCTGCTTCTCGCGCAGCTGCATGCCGTACTCAGATTCCTTGCGACGGCGCTTGGGCTGACGGATAGATTCCTTCTTGCTGCTGTAACCGAGCTCAGCGGGATCGATCCCGAGCTGACGGCAGCGCTTAAGAACAGGAGTCCTGTCGATTGCCATATTGATACGATCCTTTCAGTTACACGCGGCGACGCTTCTTGGGGCGGCAGCCGTTGTGCGGAATGGGGGTCTTGTCCTGGATGCTCGAGACCTCGAGGCCAGCAGCCTGGAGAGAGCGGATGGCGGTCTCACGACCGGAGCCGGGGCCCTTGACGAAGACGGAAACCTTCTTCATACCGTGCTCCATGGCCTGCTTGGCAGCAGCCTCGGCAGCCATCTGGGCAGCGAACGGCGTGGACTTACGGGAGCCCTTGAAGCCCACCTGGCCAGCCGACTTCCAGGAAATGACGTTGCCCTGGGGATCGGTGATCGAAACGATCGTGTTGTTGAACGTAGAACGAATGTGAGCCTGGCCCACGGAAATGTTCTTACGGTCCGCGCGCTTCAGACGGGCAGCGCGAACGTTCTTCTTAGCAGTAGCCATCTATCTAGCGCTCCTTATTTCTTCTTCTTAGCACCGATCTGACGCTTCGGGCCCTTGCGGGTACGAGCGTTAGTGTGGGTGCGCTGGCCGCGGACCGGGAGGCCCTTGCGGTGACGAAGGCCGCGGTTGCAGCCGATGTCCATAAGGCGCTTGACGTTCTGGTTGCGCTCACGGCGGAGGTCGCCCTCAACCATGATCTGGTTCTTATCGATATAATCGCGGATGGCGTTAACCTCATCCTCGGTGAGGTCCTTAACGCGCGTATCCACGTTAACGTTGCACTCGACGCAGATCTTCGTCGCAGTGGTGCGGCCGATGCCGTAAATGTAGGTCAGACCGATCTCAACGCGCTTCTCACGCGGGAGGTCGACACCATTAATACGGGCCAACGTAGTCTCCTCTCTTAACCCTGACGCTGCTTATGACGGGGGTTCTCGCAAATGACGAGGACCTTGCCATGGCGCCTAATGATTTTGCACTTATCGCACATCTTCTTGACCGAAGGACGTACCTTCATCGTTCTTCCTTTCGGTAGCGCTCAAACTACTTCCCTACTATCTACTCGCCCAGCCGCAGGCGTTTAAAACTATGGCTGGTCTTCACACACAATCCGACCGTAGGTTGAGCTAAGCCTGCAGCCGGAAATGGAGTGCGTGTATGCGTGCCGCTATTTGTAGCGATAGGTGATGCGGCCGCGGGTCAGGTCGTACGGGGAAAGCTCCACGACAACCCTGTCACCGGGGAGAATACGGATGTAATTCATTCGGATCTTGCCAGAAATGTTGCACAGAACCGAATGACCGTTCTCGAGCTCAACCTTAAACATGGCGTTGGGCAGCGGCTCTTTTACCGTACCCTCGAGCTCAATTGCGTCTTCCTTCTTCACAAGCAATCATCTTTCTCTAGAAAACGACAGCGATTGAGTATTCTACAACACGTATGCACGCATCGTAATAACTTCGTAATGGCTCCACAACTAAGTGGAACTTGTTACATTTCTCCGCCTTGGAGCGAACACCAAGCACCTTGCGCATCCGTGGTGAGAATCACCGGACCGTCATTGGTAATGGCGACGGTGTTCTCGTAGTGCGCGGCGGGCAGGTGGTCGTTGGTCGTAACGATCCAACCATCGGAGCCCGCGCTCACATGGTTGGAACCCATCGTAACCATCGGCTCGATGGCAATGACCATGCCGGCCTGGAGACGAACGCCCCTCCCCTTCTTTCCATAGTTAGGAACGTTGGGGTCCTCGTGCATCACGCGGCCAATGCCATGGCCCACATAATCACGAAGCACGCCGTATCCGTGAGACTCGGCGAGGGACTGAACGGCATAGCCGACGTCCCCGATATGGTTACCGGGAACAGCCTGCTCGATAGCAGCCTTAAGGCAATCGCGCGTGACCTCACACAAAGCCTTGGCTTCGGGCGTGGGGGTGCCGACGAAAAACGTCCAAGCGTTATCGCCGACCCAACCGTCGACAACGGCTCCCGTATCGATGGAGATGATATCGCCATCGCGCAGGATCATGTCGGGGTTGGGAATACCATGGACCACGGCATCGTTGATCGATGCGCAAATGGTCCCCGGGAACCCGCCGTAACCCTTAAAGGCCGGGGTGCCGCCATGCATGCGGATAATCTGCTCCGCGAGCTGATCGAGCTCAAAAGTCGAAACGCCGGGGCGCACCATGGCTCCAACGTGGCGGAGCGCCATCTTAGATAGCGCTCCTGCCTTCTTCATCTGCTCGATTTGCGTTGCAGACTTAATCTTGATCATAGACCGAGAGCCTCTTTGACATCCCCGTACACGGTCTCGCGAGCCTGGTCACCGTTGACCGACTTGAGCAGACCCTGGCCACGATAGTAGTCGACGAGCGGGCTCGTGGACTTCTCGTAGACGTCGAGACGGTTCTTGATGGTCTCGGGCTTGTCGTCGTCGCGCTGATACATCTCGCCTGCGCACTTGGGGCAGGTAGCATCGGCAGCGGTGCCGGTGTAACCGCAGGCGCGGCAGGTGCGACGCGAAGACAGACGATCGATGATGACCTCGGGGGCCACATCGACCAGAAGGGCGCAGTCGATCTCGCGACCCATGGCGGAGAGCTCGGAATCGAGCGTCACAGCCTGGGCGGTGTTGCGCGGGAAGCCGTCGAGGATGAAGCCCTGCTGGGCGTCATCGGCGGCAAGGCGCTCCTTGACAAGGTCGATCACGAGCTGGTCGGGGACGAGCTCGCCAGCATCCATGTACTTCTTAGCCTGAATACCAAGCTCGGTGCCACCCTTGACGGCAGCACGCAGCAGGTCGCCCGTGGAAATGTGAGCGACGCCAAACTCGGCGACGAGCTCCTGTGCGACGGTGCCCTTACCGGCACCCGGAGCTCCGAGCAATACGAGGTTCATGAGCAATCCTCCTCTAGCCTATTTAAAGAATCCATCGTAATCATACATCTTGATCTGGCCTTCGAGCTTATCGACCGTGTCGAGCACGACGCCGACCATGATGAGGATGGACGTGCCACCAAAAGCCTGGATCAGATGGTTACCCGTGAAGGAGAAGATGATCGAAGGCACGATGGCGATGAGCGCCAAAAAGACAGCGCTGGGAAGCGTGATCTTGTTGAGCGCGTTCTTGATGTAGGCCGCGGTAGCCCTACCCGGACGCACGCCCGGAATAAAGCCGCCCTGTTTCTTAAGGTTGTCGGCCGTGTCATCGGGGTTGAACACCATAGAGGTGTAGAAGTACGCGAAGAACACGATGAGGACAACATTAAGCACCCAGTTGAGCCAACCGGTCGAAAGCGCAGAGGCAACTGCCTGAATCCAGCCGATGCCGGGGAAGAACACGGCAATCTGAGCCGGGAAGTACAGCAGCGCCGAAGCGAAGATGATCGGCACGACACCCGCGGTGTTGACCTTGATGGGCAGGTAGGTGGTCTGGCCACCCATCATGCGACGGCCCACGACGCGCTTAGCGTAGGAGACCGGGATGCGGCGCTGGCCGCGCTCAAGGAAAACAATCAGCGGGATAACCAGCAGGATGATGGCGCAGATGATCACCATGGTGATGATGCCACCGGCATTGCCCTCGGTGCTGGAGAAGATAGCCTGCGGCAGACCGGCCATGATGTTCGCAAAGATGATCAGCGACATGCCATTGCCGATACCGCGCTGGGTGATGAGCTCACCAATCCACATGATCAGCATGGCGCCCGCGGTGAGCGTACCGACGATCATGAGGTCGAAGATGATCTCGGGAGCGCCGGCGCCATTGAAGCTGATGCCGAAGCTCTTAAAGAGGAAGAGGTAACCCACGGAGTTGAGGATTGCCAGAGCCAGGGTGAGGTAACGCGAATACTGCGTAATCTTGGTCTGACCGACCTCGCCCTCGCGGGCAAGCTCATGCAGGGAAGGCACGACGGCCTGGAGCATCTGGAGGATGATCGAGCTGGTGATGTAAGGCATGATGCCCAGCGAAAACACCGACACATAGCTCAACGCGCCGCCAGAGAAAAGATTCAGGAGGGCCATAGCACCTGCGGCGACCGAATTGTTATCGGTCGAGAAAAGGCCCAGCATCCCCTGGAAGGGAATGCCGGGCACAGGAACGTGCGCACCAATGCGGTACACGACGAGCATAGCTATGGTAAAAAGAATCTTTTCGCGCAATTCTTTGATGCGGAAAGCATTCTTAAGACCATTTAGCACGGCAGCTCGACCTTTCCGCCGGCGGCCTCGATCTTGGCCTGCGCAGAAGCGCTGACCTTGTCGACCTTGACCGTGAACTTCTTGGTGAGCTCACCATTGCCGAGCACCTTGACGGGCTCGAACTCGCTCTTGGTGATGCGAGCGGCCTTAAGAGCGGCACCGTCAATCACAGCGCCGTCCTCGAACTTGCGCTCGAGACGCTCAACGTTAACAGCGGTGTACTCGATACGACGGGGGTTGCGGAAGCCCGGAAGCTTGGGCAGGCGCATAGCCAGCGGAGTCTGGCCACCCTCGAAGCCGGCACCCTTGGTGCCGCCAGAGCGGGAACCCTGGCCCTTCTGACCGCGGCCAGAAGTGGTGCCGTGACCCGAAGAATTGCCACGGCCGACGCGCTTGCGGTTCTTGGTGGAACCGGGCGCGGGAGTAAGATCGTGAAGCTGCATTTGCTACTCCTCTACAATCTCGACAAGGTGCTTGACCTTGAAGATCATGCCGCGGACGGACTCGTTGTCAGCAATCTCGCGAACCTCGCGGATCCTGTGGAGACCGAGGGCACGGACAGTACGGACCTGGTCCTGCTTGCAACCGTTGGTGCTGCGGACCTGCTTGATCTTGATGGTGTCAGCCATGCTTAGTTCTCCTTACCGACGAACATCTCGGAGACCGTCAGGCCACGGCGAACCGCGACGTCCTCAGGGCTGGAGAGCTCCTTGAGGCCCTCGACGGCAGCCTTGATGATGTTGAGGCCGTTGTCGGTACCGAGGGACTTGGACAGGACGTTCTTGATGCCAGCAAGCTCGAAGAGGGGACGCACAGCGCCGCCGGCGATAACGCCGGTACCCTCGACAGCGGGCTTGATGATGATGCGGCCGGCACCAAAGTGACCGAGAACCTCGTGCGGAATGGTGCCCTGATCGGTCACCGGCACGTGGAACATGTTCTTCTTGGCATCGAGAGACGCCTTGGAGATGGCCATGGGCACCTCAGCGGACTTGCCCATGCCAACGCCGACGTTGCCCTTGCCGTCGCCAACGACGACGAGAGCGACGAGGCTCATGCGACGACCGCCCTTGACGGTCTTCGACACGCGGTTGATGTAAACGACGCGCTCCTCGAACTCGGAGGCCTCGCGCTGCTGCTTCTGATTACGAGCCATGTGCTACATACCTCCTAGAACTCGAGACCGGCGGCACGAGCACCGTCGGCGAGGGCCTTGACGCGGCCATGGTAGATACGGCCACCGCGATCGAAGGCGACCTTGGTGATGCCGGCCTCGATGGCGCGCTTGCCAACGAGCTGACCGACCTTCTCCGCAGCCTCCTTGTTCGAGGTGTGGGTGCCCTTGAACTCGGCCTCGAGGGTCGAGGCAGAGACGAGCGTCAGGCTGGAACCCTTGCTGTCGTCGATGATCTGGGCATAGATGTTGGCGTTAGTACGGGTCACGCGAAGACGCGGACGCTCGGAGGTACCCGAGACCTTGCCGCGAACACGACGCTGACGACGCTTGAGGCCTTCCAGCTTCGCCTTATGCTTGTTCATACGTAAACTCCTAAAAAGGTTGATCTTGCCAGCACCTGACGGGGTGCTGGTCTTATGCGAGTGAGTCGGTTACGACTACTTGGCGGCCTTACCCAGCTTGCGGCGGATGTGCTCGCCAACGTAGTGGATACCCTTGCCCTTGTAAGGCTCGGGAGGACGATGGCCGCGGATCTCAGCGGCGATCTGACCGACCTGCTGCTTGTTGATACCCTTGACGTTCACGTGGGTGTTGTCGGGAACCTCGAAGGTGATTCCCTCGGGAGCCTCGACGATCACGGGGTGCGAGAAGCCCAGGGAGAACTCGAGGTTCTTGCCCTTCTGCTGCACGCGGTAACCGACGCCGGCGAGCTCGAGCTTCTTCTCGAAGCCCTCGGAAACGCCAACAACCATGTTGTGGAAGTTTGCACGCGTTGTACCATGCAATGATTTAGACTTGCTGTCATCAGATGA
>URDZ01000075.1:0-10501 GCA_900546725.1 uncultured Collinsella sp.
TGCCCCCGTTCGTAGCTCCGAAGGAGCAGAACGGGGGCACTTCATTGGTCGAGGACGTTTTCAAAACCAAGCCCGGCCCCGGCCGGACAGCCCACGAACGCTACAAGTTCTTGACACCCATCGCGCGCATGGCGTTCAGGATGGCGATGATCGCCACGCCTACGTCGCCGAACACGGCAAGCCACATGTTGGCGATGCCCAGCGCTGCCAGCACAAGGATCAGCAGCTTAACGCCCAGCGCAAAGATGATGTTCTGCCAGACGATCGTCATGGTCTTGCGTGCCACGCGGATCGCGCGGGAAATGTTGGACGGCTTGTCGTCCATGAGCACGACATCGGCGGCCTCGATCGCAGCGTCAGAACCCATAGCGCCCATGGCAATGCCCACATCGGCGCGCGTAAGCACGGGCGCATCGTTGATGCCGTCGCCCACAAAGGCGAGCTTGCCCTTGCCACTCTCGGTTGCAAGCAGCGCCTCGACGCGCTCGACCTTATCGCCCGGCAGCAGCTGCGCGTGGAACTCGTCGAGACTGAGTTGCTTGACCACAGACGCCGCAACCTCCTCGCGGTCGCCCGTGAGCATGACGGTGCGCTTGACACCGGCGGCGTGCAGGTCGCGAATCGTTTGCTCAGCATCGGCCTTGACGGTGTCTGCAATCACGATGTGGCCGGCGTACACGCCGTCAACGAGCACATGCAGAATCGTTCCGACGACCTCGCAATCGGGCGCTTCGACTCCGGCCGCGGCGAGCATCTTTGCGTTGCCAACGACGACGTGCTTGCCGTCGATGGTTGCCGTCACGCCATGGCCCGCGTCGTTGGTGGAGTCGCTTACGCGCTTGGGGTCGACCTCGCCCTGGTAGGCGACACGTACGGACTGCGCGATGGGGTGATCGGAGAACGACTCAGCAAGGGCTGCGACTTCAAGCAGCGATTGCTCGGTATAGCCTGCCTCGGGGTGTACCGCGACCACCGAGAACGTGCCGTTGGTGAGGGTGCCCGTCTTGTCAAAGACGACGGTGTCCACGTCGGCGAGCGTCTCGAGGTAGTTAGAACCCTTGATGAGAACGCCCAGCTTGGACGCGCCGCCGATGCCGCCAAAGAAACTGAGCGGCACGCTGATCACCAACGCGCACGGGCAGCTGACGACCAAGAAGGTCAGGCCGCGCAGAATCCAGTCGGACCAGGCACCGGTGACCAGGCCACCGCCGAGCGCGAGCACCGCGGCAGCGCCGGTGACGGCGGGCGTGTAGATGCGGGCAAAGCGCGTGATGAAGTTCTCGGTGCGTGCCTTCTTTTCGCTGGCATTCTCCACGAGCTCCAGGACGCGTGCGACGGTGGACTCGCCAAAGGGCTTGGTGGTGCGCACGTGGATGAGCCCCGTCATGTTGATGCAGCCGCTGATGATATCGTCTCCGGTTTTGGCCGGGCGGGGGACCGACTCACCGGTAAGGGCGGCGGTGTCGAGCTGGGTTTCGCCCTCGACGATGACGCCGTCGATGGGCACGCGCTCGCCGGGCTTGACCACGATCACGGTGCCGACCGCGATGTCATCGGGGAAGACCTGTTCGAGTGAGCCGTCGGGTTGCTCGACGTTGGCGTAGTCGGGTGCTATGTCCATCATGGCGCTGATCGATTTACGGCTCTTGCCCACGGCGTATGCCTGGAACAGCTCGCCGACCTGGTAGAACAGCATGACGGCGGCGCCTTCGGCCATGTGCGGGTCGGTATCGGGGAAGAGCACCATGGCAAACGCGCCGATGGTCGCGACGGCCATAAGGAAACTCTCGTCGAAGGCCTTGCCGCGGCGGATGTTATTGAATGCCTTTTGCAGCACGTCGTAGCCGGCAATCAAAAACGGTATGAGGAACAGCATAAAGCTGGCGTAGATGTCGCCCGGGGTACCGAATGCGGCGGTGAGGGTGCCGAACTCATCGAGGGCGTACACCACGGCAAAAATGCCCAGCGCTACCACGATGCGGTTGCGCTTATGCTCAAGGGACTCTTTCTTCTTACGCTTCTTCTTTTTCTTTTTGGGATCGGCGGTGGTCATGACTCGTATCCTCCCATTTGAATGAATGAACACTCGCTCATATAATTTCGCGAGCAAAGGCCGCGGCAAGCGCGGCCTTGCAGGTTGGCGTAAACCCGGGCTAGAGAATGATCTCGCAGTCCGGCTCGGCGTCGGCCGTAAACTCTACAACGCGGTTGAGTACCTCGTCGAACTCGGCGTCATCGGCTTCGAGCGTCAATTTTTGGGTCATGAAGTTGACGGACACGGATTTGACGCCCTCGAGCTTGGCCAGCTCGTCCTGAAGCTCGCGCGCACAGTTGGCGCAGTCGATTTCGTCGAGCTTGAACTGCTTTTTCATGGGGGTTCCTTTCTCTGTATTTGCGGCTTGGGTGCAGGCCGCGCTGGTACCGTGGTTGGTCGCTATTCGCAGATGTGGCTCATGCCTTGGTTGAGCATGGTGTAGACGTGGTCGTCGGCGAGCGAGTAGAGGATATTGCGCCCGTCGCGCCGGAATTTAACCAGGTGCGACTGCTTGAGTGTGCGCAGCTGGTGCGACACCGCGGACTGCGAGGTTTCGGTCGCTTCGGCGATGTCTGCCACGCAGAGCTCGCGGCCCATGAGGGCATAGAGGATCTTGATGCGCGTGGTGTCGCTGAAGACCTTGAACAGGTCGGCGAGGTCGTAGAGAAGCTCCTCGTCGGGAAGGTCCTCGGGCGAGCAGGTGGTCGGGATCGCGGGTTCGGTGGCCTCGATGTCGAGTTTCGTTTCATCAACGCGGATGCTCATTGCAATATCCTTTCATATGAACATGCGCTCATATAATTTACTTTCGATTATATGAGTGCATGTTCATATGTCAATGACGTTCAGGTAATTCGTTGTACAAAATGATGGGGAATAGGTGACGAGATCCCGGACTGAGCGTTTTTTGATAGTCGATGCCAAGGTGGGTACCCTCGTGCCGTGCAAAAAATGGAGTATTCTGCAACTATAGGGGGTCCGCTAATTTATTGCAGGTCATATAATGCAGTTCAAGAGTTATCTTAGGGTGTTAATCCGATGAGTTCTTCCTCAAATGTTGCCTAACGCTCTCACGCAAGAGTGATTTCGCTTCACATTTGGATCCACTCGAGGGTGATAGACACCCGACCTTGCTGAATACTCGCAATTTTGCACATCATTAGGGTACCCACCTTGTTAGCCGGCCTAGTTTCCGGCACCGAAGACCTTGCCCTCGGGCGTGAGACTGCTTGTTTGGGCAAATGATGGGCTGTCGGATTCGACAGTCTGCATGTCATCGATTGCTGCAACTTCATTAATTGTCGGGTCATCCAGCGTGATGCCTTCGAGTGTTGCTTTTTCGAGGTCGATTCGTTGACGCTCTTCGGAATCCTGGCGAAGCTGCTTCTGAATTCGCTTTTTCTCTTCTATAAACCTTCTGAGCACAAACTGTCTCAGGTCCTCTTGCATGATTTGAAAGTCTTTTGGCAGACGCGAGGGGCGTACGCCCTCTTTCCGCTGGATTGCTTCCATGACCCTAACAAAAGAGCTGGCATGCATAAAGGAATAACGGCTGACGGTGATGATTCCGTATCCCATGGACGCAAGCGCATTCTTGCGCTCCTCATCGATGGCGCGGTCTTCTTCCGCGTCATGATAAAAACCGTTGTATTCAATGTCTGTGCGAGATTTCTTTAGATATGCATCCATAAAGAACTTTTTGCGTCTCGTGAGATTCTTTGCGGCAGCGGTGACCTGCACCTCGTAATCGGTCTCAATTCCCTTAATACCAAGTCCTCCTTCGCTTTTAGGCAGCGTTAGCATCATGACAAAGGCCGTTTCCATAGGAGACCGGCATCCGTCGCGCACACATTGGATCGCCTTTCGGGCAAGAGCCAGACCGTCGCATCTGGTAATGGAATTAAAGAACTGTTTTAGCCTCTCGGTCGAGGTGAGCGCGAAACGCTCGGTATAGGAGGTGGAAGAGTCGGTTCCAAGGGAATAAGCGCCGCACAGTTCAAAGTAGTACTCCACTAGTTCGCGAAAAGAAAGATAGGTGGCGGCCTGAAGTGCGCAAAGCTCAACGCCAACAATGAAGATGCCATCTTTGAGCTCTATAAAGCGTGAGTTCGAGAATCGTTTTGAAGAAACGTGGCATTGACAGTTCATTGCATAGCGCGCATTCCTGCGATCAAACACCATCACCTCGAGGGAATCATTTGCGTCGAGGGAAACATCATGTTTGGTGAGCCATTCTGCGGCTGCGTCAAGGAGCGTTCCGGTGGGACATGATCCGTAAATCGCGGCAGGGTTACAGGACTCGATGCCTTTCGCAGACACCGAATGCGCGGCCTGGTAGACCGCTTTTGCAGTGGTATGTGACAATACGATACTCATGGTATATATCGTGTCAGCTAATGCCGTGTTGATGGCGCTGAGTGAAAAAGTCGTTTTAGAGGTCTAACCAAATGCTGTCCAAAAACTTGACGCAATTATGAGTTGGTATGCCCTAAATAAAAGTTTTCGCAGCTTAGCTATAGCATATAACTACTCAACTGCCGCACATTTGATAGTGATGCATCACCATCCGATAACGAATTACGTGTCGGGAATTGGCCGAAATCGTTCAAAATGAGGGTTCAGAATTTGTGATGGCAGATTTATTTGTGGAACGTAGGGCGGCCTCGCTGCGGGGGGTTCCCGCTGCGAGGCCGCTCATGATCTACGCCGTGTTTGTCGTAGACGTTTCTACTTGGCAAATAGGTTCTTGAGGTTGAACTCGGCTTGGACGGTGCGGAGCATGAGGTCGGTGTCGTCCAGGCCCAGATGCTGCTCGTTGGCGTCGGCGGCGAGGGTTCCACGGCGGCGCGCCCAGTTCTCGAGCGCGGCGGGGGCGGATTCGCGGGGGAGCGAGCGGACGTCGGCATCCAGGCTGCGGCAGATCTGGCGCGAGTCGATGACGATAATCTTGCCGGCACGACGCGCCTCGGCGTAACCGTCCAGGTGAATCTTGAACCAGCTGTCCTCGAACGCGGCGTTATGCGCCATGTACGGGTACTTCTTCATAAGCTTGAGCAGCTGCTTCTGCAGTCCCTTGTTCTCACGGAAGGGCGTTTTGCCGTCGATGTCGTCCCAAGTGATGTGGTGGATATTCGACAGCGGCACGTCCTCGCCGCGATAGATGTCGGGCAGGCCGCAGTAGTGTGCTTCGGCGTCATGCGGCACGGCGTCGCTGGTGAGCTCCATGATTTCCCAGCCCACGTTGATGATGTAGCCGCGCTCGGGCGCGCGACCGGTGGTTTCGATGTCGATGCCCAGCACCGTGCCTTGGATGGGCTTGCGAGCGTAGGCGACGCCGAGCGCGTCGCGGTCGCCGCGGATCTCGCGCATGACGGACGCGGCAGTGCGCTTTTGCATCTTGCCGATGGCGGCGCAGGTGTCGGCATCGGACAGGCCGCGCGAAAGCGTCGCGGGCGTCACGTTGCGCAGGCGTGCCTCGCCAATCTGGTCGCACAGGTCGCGGTTGCGGTCGGCCAGGTCGCGCACGGTGGCAAAGTCGAAGCCGGGGTCGCCCTCGGCGGTAAAGTACTCGGTCTCGAGCACCTTGAGGGCCTCTTCGCCCTTCTGGCGCTCGGACTCCATGGCGCCGTGATCGCCATAGATAAACATGGGGATAAACGGCTGACGCTCGTATTCGAGTGCTTGTGAAACGTTCATAGACTGCTCCTTGGACGGGCCGCGTCGCGCGGCTCGGTGGCATTGAGTTATGGCGAGATGATAGTTTACCATGGGCAACTATTGGCATCGCGCCTAGGACAACTACAATACCCTAGTTGACCGCTAGGACTTTTACAATGCTGCCGAAAGACACGAAAGGTTCCATCCGTCATGGATTTGCTGATTGATATTCTGCTCGACGCCGGCAAGGACACGCTCTCGCTGGTGCCGTTTTTGTTGGTGACGTATCTGGCCCTCGAGACCTTGGAGCACGTCGCGGGCGACCGCGTTAACGGGGCCATCAAGCGCGCCGGCGCCGCGGGTCCCGTGGTTGGCTCGTTGCTGGGCATGGTGCCGCAGTGCGGCTTTTCGGCAATGGCGGCCACACTGTACGCCGGTCGCGTCGTGACGCTGGGCACCTTGGTGGCGGTGTTTCTCTCGACCTCCGACGAGATGCTGCCGCTGTTGCTCGCCGAGCAGGTACCCGTGCAGACCATGGCGATGTTGCTCGCCTCGAAGGCGCTGATCGCGCTGGTCACGGGCTTTATCGTGGATGCGGCTATCCGCGGCCTTCGTCGTAATGCCCGCGCGCATGCGGCGATTCGCCGTACCGTGCTGGGGACCGCTGCCAATCCGGCTCATGTGAACTGCGCGCACGACGACCATACCGGGGGCGACATCATTGATGAAGTGGCCGAGGCGGGAGTAAGTGCTGATCACATCCACGAGCTGTGCGAACGCGATCATTGCGGCTGTGACGAGGATGAGGACGAGCACGGGCACGACCACAGCCACGATCATGGTCACGCGGACGAGCACGAGCGCCACCACGACCACAGCCACTCCCACGAGGGCGCGCCCATCGTGTCGATCATCCGCAGCGCGATCTCGCATACCGTGCAGGTGTCGGTATTCATTTTCCTGGTGACGCTGATTCTGGTCGCCGTGCTCGAGACCTTTGGCGAGTCGGCGATCGAGCAGTTCCTGCGCGGCAACGAGATGCTTGCGGTCCTGGGCTCGGCACTCGTCGGCCTGATCCCCAACTGCTCGGCCAGCGTCGTCATCACGCAACTGTACCTGGAAGGCGCGCTGCAGCTGGCACCGATGCTCGCCGGCACGCTCATTTCCGCCGGCGTGGGCTACCTGGTGCTGTTCCGCACCAACCGCAGCGCCCGCGAAAACGCTGTGTTTCTGATCATGATGTATGTCATCGGCGCGGGCTGGGGCCTCATCCTATCCGCCTTCGGCCTCTAAGTGGGCCTAACAAAACGGGCTTCAAAATAGCCATGCTCGGCGCCTGCACAATGCGGCGACGCATGGCATTTTGAAGCCCGTTTTTTGTTGAGCCATGGATTTTGAGCGTTCACACCGCCCAAAGCAAAAAGCAGATTTCCGGACATGTCCCAAAAATCTACCTTGGTTAGTGCAGCAGCTCGGTGAGGTTGCGCTTAAAGCGGGCGCGGTCTTCGCTGGTGAAGGCTGCCGGCCCGCGGGTGCGACCGCCAGCGCGACGCACCTTCTTTTCCTCGTGACGAATAAACAGCTGCATGTCGATGGTTGCTTTGTCGTACACACGCCCGCGCACACCGATGGCGGCGGCATCGCGGCCGAGCACCATGCTCGCCAGGCCAATGTCCTGCGTCACGACCACGTCGCCCGCCTGCAGGCGTTCGACAATGGCAAAGTCGGCGCTGTCGGCGCCCACGCTCACATCGAGCGTCGTGACCCAAAATCCGCGTCGCGCGTGCTCAGCATCGCGCGGGTCGTCGCGGCGAATGTGCCGTTCTAGGTTTTGCGTGCTGTTGCCGGCGATAACAACGGCGACGCCCGCCCGCCGCGCGCAGTCAATCGACTCGCGCGTGACCGGGCAGGCGTCTGCATCAATAAAGAGCGTTCGCGGCATCTAGTGCACCAGTTTGCCAAATTGAATAGCGCGAACAATCAGCGTTACGCCAAACACCAGCAGTGCGGCGCCGCTAAAGATGACGAGCATCTTGGCCGACCACAGCGGATAGATAAACACGAACATGCCGGCGATGATGGAGAGCGCGCCGCTCAGGATGGCGAGGGCACGGTTGGACGAAAGCTCGGACTCCAGAATGGACATGACACCTTCGACGATCCAGCCAAAGCCGGCCACGATAACCACCATCGTGGTGAGCGTCGCGGTCGAGAAGGCCTGGTTGCGCAGGATTATGACGCCGCCCAAGATAATGAGTAGGTTGGAGATGATGCTCGTCACGCGCCAGCCGGTGGGCAGCAGCGGCTCGAAAACAGCGGTAAACAGCCTGATCGCGGCCGTGATCACAAAGTAGAAGCCCAAGACGGTCGTTAGGAAGACGAGGGACTTGGCGGGCGCAAACAGCAGTGCGATGCCGGCGACGAGCGCCAAGACGCCCGTGATGGCGTAAATCCAGCGCACGGCCTTGACGGCTTTGCCCGCCATGCTTTTCTCGTCAAATCCAAACTGGCTCGATTTTTGGTCATCGTTCTTAAAGATGCCCATAATGTCTCCTTTCCGTGCGGCGTAAGCCTTGATCGTTACAACCAGTATCGCCTAAAGGCGCTGGCGTATGGGTCGGAGAGGGCGAAACGTAACCCAAAGGCCCCGAATTGTTTCCGTTGTTCCCCACGTTGCGATTTTCTATTCAACAGGTGTAGAACATTGCAGCCCTGTTCGTTATTGCCTACGTTTTAGGTTAGATTTTCCTAAGGACAATTGGCTTGTATTGGGGGTCCCTATGAACGAAGCAGTTCCCGAGGCGCCGTCGAGTGTCGAATCGATGGCAGAGCAGGGTTGCGAAAAGCTCGGCTTGGAAGCGTTTGATGCGCTGGTCCGTCGTGCCCGTACGTGCCGCCGTTTTGACGAGTCCATGCGCGTGCCGCGCGAGTTTTTGCTCGAGCTGGCGGAGCTGGCGCACCTGACTCCCTGTGGTGCCAATGCTCAGCGTCTTCGTTTTCATGTGGTGAGCGGTGCCGAGGATTGCGCGCGTGTATTTGATGAGCTTGCATGGGCTGGCGCGCTTAAGGATTGGCCGGGTCCTGCCGAGGGCGAGCGTCCGACCGGCTACATCGCGATTTTGGCCGAGTGCGCTGTTCCGGGCAAGCCTGCCGCTCCCATTACCGAGGTCGACACGGGCATTGCCGCGCAGACGATGATGCTCGCCGCCCGCAGCGCCACGCCCGAGGTGGCAGCCTGCATGTTCAAGGCCTTTACGCCCCGCGCGATCGATGCCATGGGGCTCGATAACGACAAGTATGAGCTCAAGCTGATCATGGCGTTTGGCGTTCCGGCCGAGACTCAGGTGGTCGATGCGATCGATTCCAACCCCGACGGCTCAATTAATTACTGGCGTGACGAGGCGCAGGTGCACCACGTGCCCAAGCGTCCGCTTGCCGACGTGCTGGTGTAGCTGAGCGTCGCCGCGGTGTGATCCGGCGGTGAACCACCACAAAGGTACCTGTCCCCTTTGTGGTGGTACGAGAGGAGGACATGTGGCCGATCTGTATTTGGTGCGGCATGGGCAGACTGAGCTCAATGTGCAGAGCATTTTGCAGGGCTGGCACGATTCGCCGCTTACGGCGCGCGGGCGTCAGCAGGCGCTGGCGACGCGCGCGGCGTTTGAGGCGCGCGGCGTGGCCTTTGATCATGTGTATTCCTCGCCGTTGGGCCGGGCGCGGCATACGGCCGAGCTTATCGTTGGCGAGGGCCGTTCTATTGAGCTGGTCGATGCCCTGCGTGAGTGGCATTTTGGCTCGTTGGAGGGCACATCAAATCGCGAGATGCCGCCGCAGCCCTGGGGCGATTATCCGGTGGCCTTTGGCGGTGAGTCGGAAGCGCAGCTCCGGGCGCGTATGGTCGCGGCGCTGTCCCGCATCATGGCCAGGCCGCAGCACGACTGCGTGCTGGCGGTTTCCCACGGCTCAGCCTGCCAGGAGTTTCTTGAGTATGTGACTGGCGAGGGGGAGCTACCCGACAACGGCGCCGTGCTTCATTTTGGCTATTGCGACGGGGCGTTTTCGCTCCTTGATTGGTGACGAACGAAAGGACCCCTATGAATAAAGATCTGTATCTGGTCCGTCATGGACAGACGATATTCAACCTCAAGCGTATCATTCAGGGGTGGAGTGACTCGCCGCTTACGCAGTTGGGCTGCGACCAGGCGGCGCGCGCCGGCATGTTTTTACGTGCGCGCGGCATTGAGCCCGATCATGCCTACACCTCCACACTTCATCGCACCGAGCAGACTATCGCCAACTTGTGGCCGGGCTTGGCGTACGAGCGCCTGGACGGCCTGCGTGAGTGGTTCTTTGGTGACTTTGAGGCCGAGCGCGTGATGCTCATGCCCGAGCGCCCGTGGCGCGACTTCTATCGCCAGTTTGGCGGCGAGGGCCAGATGCAGGTGCGCGACCGCATGGTGGCGACGCTGACCGAGCTTATGCAGCGTCCGGACCATACGTGCGTGCTCGCGGTAAGCCATGGCTCGGCCATCAAGGAGTTCATGGACCACGTGAGGGGTGCGGCGGCCGACGAGCGCGATCGCGTGCCGGGCAACTGCTCAGTGCTGCATTTTGCGTTTGACGACGATGCCGGTACGTTTGAGCTGATTGAGATTTTTACGCAGGAGGATTACGCACGCGAGCTGGGGCTAGAGCCGCTCGTGGCTGCCGCGGGTCCGCAGCGCGGATAGCGCGGACGCAGCGATGCGGATCGCCGACATAATTGCTCAACAAGCAAGGGGCGGGGATGCATGCGTAGGCATTGCATCC
>URDZ01000076.1:0-10459 GCA_900546725.1 uncultured Collinsella sp.
GGCGGTGAGTCCCGTGGCGGCAAGCGCTTTGAAGAGCGCGGTAGCCGCGGCGGCGAGCGTCGCGAGGGTGCTCGCGGCAATGGCGGCCGCGGCGGCGCTGGTCGTTCTAACGAGTCGCGCGATCGCCGTGACCCGCGTGCCAGCCGCGATCGTCGCGATGACTGGCGCAACTACGATGATACCCGCGAGGAGCGTCACGGCGGCTATCGTGGCGGGCGTGGCGGCAACCAGGCCGGCTCCCGCGGCGGCCGTGCCGGCGGTCGCGATAACCGTGGCAGCTACGGCAACAGCCGTGGCGGCAAGCGCGGTGGCAGCTCCCGTCGCCCCGGCGACGGCGGCGGCAAGCGCAAGTAACATACGCATCGCCCACTAGAGCGAGGTGAACCAAGGGCCCCGAGCAACTACGCTCGGGGCCCTTTTTGTTTGCCGTATCCGATCGCTAGTTCAAATGTGATTTCCTCGGGAATGCATCTAGAAGATGCCGTGGGCCTGTTTCCTGCCATGCAGCAATGGGTCCTATGGGGTGCGCCGTGCATTTTTTGGAGTATTCAGCAGCTCTAGCTGGCTGCATACGATTCGGTATTGCCAATGGCGGCCTTCAGATATCTCCTATGAGCGTTTGAGTTAGATTTCGCCGTTTTTCGAAGCAAAGGTACGTCATTCTCGCTATGTCGGAACCCTAAATGACGCAGCGCCCTACAGTTTTGCCCGCCCGCGGCGGTGCTGGCGCGGTCACGTTGCAGAATACTCCGTTTTTTGCACGGGCCAGGATGGGGTACCTCAGGAGAACACGGCGGTATCCCGTAAATATATACAATCTATACCGTAATTTATACAAAACGAAGAGGCAGACAGCGTAGGGTGGGTGTATTGGGGTGTTTGGTGCACCAAAACGGGGATCCCACGTACCGTATACTCTGGCTGGATGTGAAAGCGGCTTGACGCGTTGCCAGGCGTAGGGGGAGGGTGCCTCGATGGACGTATTCGAAATTGTGTTTAGTCCGACGGGCGGAACGCGGAAGGTGTCTGGCCTTGTGGCCGGGGCGCTGGACAAGAATACCGTTACCGTCGATTTGACCGATAGCGGGCTAGATTTCAGCGATGTCTCGATGACTGAGGACGACGTGGCCGTAATCTCTGCGCCGGCGTATGCCGGTAGAATCCCGGCTGTGGTGGCTGACCGGTTGGGCATGGTGCGCGGCAACGGGGCTCGGGCTGTTTTAGTTTGTGTATACGGAAACCGCGCGTTTGAGGACACGCTCGTAGAGCTGGAGGACGTTGCGGAGCGCGCCGGATTTAGGGTGGTTGCAGCGGTTTCTGCTATTGCTGAGCATTCCGTTGCTCGTCAGTTTGCTGCTGGGCGACCGGATGCGCAGGATGCGGCGCAGCTCGCAGAGTTTGCGCAGCAAATTCAGCAAAAGCTGTTGGTTGAGGATGCATCTGAGCCCTCTGTTCCCGGCAATCGTCCTTATAAACAAGCTGGAGGTCATCGCATGGCACCCGAGGCAACAGAGGATTGCGTCTCCTGCGGTGCATGCGCCGCGGCGTGCCCCGTTTGTGCTATCGACAAGGGCGACCCCAAGCGAGCAGCTGGCGAGGCGTGCATCTCCTGCATGCGCTGCATCGCCGTATGTCCGCGAGGCGCTCGCAAGCTTGATCCCAACAAGCTATCCGCTGTTTCCCAGATGCTGAGCAAGGTTTGCGTCGTGCGGAAGGAATGCGAGCTCTTCATCTAGCGCATACGAAATTGCTGCAAGGAGTGCCCCTGGGTGCCGGCGGGAAAGGAACGTCCCTAAGTGCCGCCTAAATACCGTTTATCGGAGAATAAATACCGCTCACCGGTCATGATGACTATTCTGGCTTTGCTGTTGCCTACAATAACACCCGTAAAAAGAAATGCGGAAGGTTACCGAGTCCCTCGGACGTGGGCCTAACCAAAGTCTTTGAACGGGTGTGTCTCTATGGATGCATTCGCTTGATTTTGGTTGGGCTATATTTATGAAGGGACATGCCACCATGGGTTTCTTTTCTCGCCTGATGGGCGGTTCGGATGAGCAGAAGACTGCAGCTTCCGAGTTCGAAATCCTCGCTCCCGTTTCCGGCGAGCTTGTTCATCTGGAAAATACCAATGACCCCGCTTTTAGCAGCCGCGCAGTGGGCGATGGCGTTGCCGTGGTCCCCCAAGAGGGAACGGTGTGCGCTCCTGTTTCCGGCACCGTCGCGGCGCTGTTTCCGACTGAGCACGCGCTGGGCATCATGTCCGATGACAGCTCTGCTCAGGTGATGCTGCATATCGGAATCGACACTGTTAAGCTTGAGGGCAAGGGCTTCCATGCGCTTGTTGCCCAGGGTGACCATGTCGACGCGGGCCAGCCCCTCGTCGAGGTCGATTTCGACGCGGTCCGCGCTGCCGGCTTTGATCCTACGGTCTTCGTTATCGTGTGCGAGCGTTCGGAGAACTCGACTCTTCGCGAGCATGCTTCCGGCCCTGTTGCTGTTAAAGGGCCTGTCATCTGGCTTTCCGAGTAAATTCTTGTGGTGGGTACCGTGGTTATCAAGCGAGTTTTTAACAACAACGTCGCAATGGTCACTTCGGACGATGGCTCCGAGCTCATCGTCATCGGTCGAGGCCTCTGCTTTGGCCATCATGCCGGCGATGCCATCGACGAGGCGTCGATCGAAAAGACCTACGCGTTGCAGGAGGGAACTTCTCAGGACTCGCGTACGATTGACCGCTTGGCACATCTTTTGGAGTCCATCCCCACCGTCAACCTCGTGATTTCCGAGGAAATCGTTCAGATGCTTCGTCGAGAGCTTAATGTCGACATCAACGATAAGATTCTCATTGCTCTCGCAGACCATATCAGCCTTGCTTTGGAGCGCGAGCGCAAGGGCGTTCCCTGCGAGAACCCGCTGCTGCTCGAGATCCAGCAGTTCTATCGCAAGGAGTATGCGCTTGCGGGCCGTGCGCTGCAGATTATCAAGGAGTATATGGGCATTGAGATGAGCGAGGAGGAGCAGGGTTTCATTACCTTGCATATCGTCAACGCCACCATGCCGCAACGCTCTGACCGTCTGATTGTTTCGGTCCAGCTTGTTCGCGACGTGCTTGCGATTGTTTCCGAGCGCTATGCCACGACCCTCGACGACACCTCGCTGCCTTACGAACGTTTCGTTCGTCACCTGCAATTTTTCGCACAGCGAGCGCTCGATCCTACGGCCGGGCAAATCAACGGAGACGCGCTGTTCCGAATCGATGAAACGGCGTATCCGCGTGCATTCTCGTGCGCGGACGCCATAGCCGCCCACTTGTCGTCTACCTATAACGTTGTCGTTACCGATGCCGAGAAGAGTTATCTCGCATATCACATTGTTAACCTGCTTGGAGAACCTGGTCTCTAGGCATAACGTGCCCACACATCGATTGATATAAGGCAAGGCTTACGGTCTTGCCCAGGGTACATCTGTCTTAATTTGCGGAAAAGGAAGGGGAGTACCGCTATGACCGCAAAAAAGAAGTTCAATTTCAAAGCGCCGTTGGAGGTGTTCGCGAAGTCGATAGTCCAGCCGATGATGTATCTCTCGGTTGCCGGCATCCTGCTCATCGTGGGCATCATTCTGACCAACAAGACCATCTGCGCTTTGGTCCCCGTACTGGGCTCCGGTCCGTTCCAGCTTGTGGGCGCCGTTGTCTATCAGTCGCTGATGTTTATCATCAACAACCTCTCGATTCTGTTCTGCGTGGGCATCGCCGGCGCCATGGCAAAGAAGAACAAGGGCCATGCTTCGCTGATCGCCCTGATGTCGTTCTTCCTGTTCCTGCAGGCTAACAACATCGTGCTCAACGCCACCGGCTCTCTTGCCGATGCGAGCGGCATGCTCGGTCTTACCGGAACCGGCCAGGCCACCGTTATGGGCATCCAGGTGCTCGATACCGGCGTGTTTGGTGGCATCATCCTTGGTTGCATCACCGGCGCCGTGTTCAACAAGTACTCGAACAAGCAGTTCCCCATTGCCCTTTCGATGTTCTCGGGCGTTCGCTTTCCGTTCCTGATCATGATCATCATTTCCTGGATCATGGGCGCAGGCTTCTGCATCGTTTGGCCTCCTGTCCAGGGCGCCATTTCCTCCGTCGCCGGCATTATTAAGGAGTCGGGCAACATCGGTCTCTTTATCTACGGCATGCTCAACAAGCTGCTCGTTCCCACCGGTCTGCACCACCTCATCTACACCCCGTTCCAGTTCTCCGATGTGGGCGGCACCCTTACGCTGGGTGATCAGGTTATCGCCGGCGCCTATCCCATCCGTGTTGCCGAGATGGCAATGACGGGCCAGCCCTTCTCCGATAGCACCTACTTCAACAGCTACACCTTCAACAACCTGTGGCCCTACATCGGTATCGGTCTCGCCTTTATCTTCACTGCTTACAAGGGAAACAAGGACAAGACCAAGGCTGTCATTATCCCGCTGATCATCACCGCCGTGCTCTCCTGCGTGACCGAACCCATGGACTTCCTCTTTGTCTTTGCCGCTCCCGTGCTCTTTGTCGTTCACTCGGTTCTTTCCGGCATCTTCCTGGTCCTGCTCAAGGTCCTCTCCGTGCCCGCTTCGACTGCAGGCGGCATCATCAACATCGTGGTTTCCAACCTGGTTCTCGGTGTCGATAAGACCAACTGGCCGGTTATGCTGGTGCTTGGAGTCGTCAACGCCGCTCTGTACTTCTTCCTCTTCACCTTCCTTATTAAGAAGCTCAACCTTCACACCCCTGGTCGCGAGGAAGAGTCCGAGCTTGCTGAGTCCGTTGCCGAGGGCGAGGCCGCCGCGTCTGTCGCGGTGAAGCAGGGCGCTGTTGCCGCAGCTCCCGCAGAGGGCGTCGATGCAGGTATTGCCGACCTGGTCGCGGGTCTTGGTGGCAAGGACAACATCGAGGAGCTCGAGAACTGCTTTACGCGTCTTCGTGTGAGCGTTAAGAACCCGGACCTCATCGATGAGAACCTCATCAACCACGTGCCCAACAGCGGCATCAACCGCAACGGCAACAATATCCAGATTATCTTTGGCATGAAGGTCGCCGAGATGCGCGACAAGGTCGAGAACGCAATTGAGAAGGAGCAGTAAACAATGATCATTACTCTGTGTGGTGGCGGATCCACCTTTACCCCCGGCATCGTCAAGTCCATCGCCCTGCGCAAGGACGAGCTCGACGTTGACGAGATTCGTCTGTACGACATCAACGAGGAGCGCCAGCGCAAGATCGGCGTGCTCGTGGACTGGATTTTGCACGAGGACCTCGGCCTGGACATCAAGCTCACGGTGACCACCGACAAAGAGACGGCTTTTACCGACGCGAGCTTCGTGTTTGCCCAGATGCGCGTGGGCGGCTACGCCATGCGCGAGCAGGACGAGAAGATTCCGCTGCGTCACGGCTGCGTTGGTCAGGAGACCTGCGGTTGCGGCGGCCTTGCCTACGGCATGCGCACCATCTTCCCCATGGTCGAGCTGATCGATGACGTTGAGAAGTACGCCAAGAAGGACTACTGGATTCTCAACTACTCCAACCCTGCCGCCATCGTCTCCGAGGGCTGCCGTGTGCTGCGTCCCAACGCTCGCATCATCAACATCTGCGACATGCCGATCGCGATCATCGACGTGGTTTGCGCCGCGCTCGATATCGACAAGAAGGATGTCGAGTACGATTACTTTGGCCTCAACCACTTTGGTTGGTTCACCTCGATCCGCCACAAGGGCGAGGAGGTGCTCCCGCAGCTGCGCGAGTACATCAAGGAGCACCAGATCCTGCTGCCCGACTCCTACCTCAAGGGCATGGGCTCGCTCATGGCAAAGAAGCCCGAGGAGGCCACTGACGAGCACCCCGAGCAGAACCGTCACACCAAGGGCAGCTGGTACTACGTCTGGAAGGGCGAGTACGAGATCATGGAGTGCTTCCCGGAGTACCTGCCCAACACGTATCTGAACTACTACCTGCAGCAGAAGGAGTTCGTCGAGCATTCCAACCCCGAGCGCACCCGCGCGAACGAGGTTGAGGAGACGCGCGAGAAGAACCTCTTCGACGGCATCGACCACTACGAGAAGACGGGCGAGATCGACGAGAGCACGTTCTATGCGGGCAGCCACGGCGACTGGATTGCCGACCTGGCTATCGCTCTGAAGAACGACACCAAGCAGCGCTTCCTGGTCATTTGCGAGAACAAGGGCGCTATCCCCAACATGCCCTACGACGCTATGGTCGAGCTGCCTGCCTACATTGGCAAGAACGGCCCCGAGGTCATCAGCCGCGACAACATTCCTCTGTTCCAGCAGGGCCTCATGATGCAGCAGCTGAACTCCGAGAAGCTCGTGGTCGAGGCTACGATCGAGGGTTCGTATGAGAAGGCGCTCAAGGCCTTTACGCTGAACAAGACCGTACCTTCGATGAAGGTCGCCAAGGAAGTTCTCGACGACATGATCGAGGCCAACAAGGGTTACTGGCCCGAGCTTAAGTAAAAGCAGCAGGGTCGCTGGCCGCATACCTGGAGCAATGCCCCGTCCACGTGATTGCGTGGGTGGGGCATTGTCATTTGGTAACGCGTTTTATCAAATATGGCATTTATCTGCGGTAATGTTCTATTTCACCGCCGAGGGTGACATTTCATACCGCCTGCCGAACTGCGTGGAGACCTAATAACTTTTTAGGTCAGTGTTGTGCGTGTAGCAACTTCGCCCGGCCTCGCCTCCGGGCTGCCATGTGAGAGGGGATCTTATGGCTCGACTGCACGTAATGGAACGCAGCCACGCTCAGGCCGTCATGGACGACCTGCACGATGCGCTTGGACGCCGTCTGGCGGTGAGTTCGCTCGCCCCGTGCCCCGTTGAGTTTACGGCGGCGCTCGTCAACCTGTGCTCCACCCAGAGCTGCGGTAAGTGCACGCCCTGCCGCGTGGGCCTGAGCGCACTGAGCGACCTGCTCGCCGATGTGCTCGAAGGCCGCGCCGACGAGTCCACGCTCAACCTGATTGAGCGCACGGCCCGCACCATCTACCTTTCGAGCGACTGCGCCATCGGCTACGAAGCTGGCGCCATGGCACTCACGGCCATTCGTGGCTTCCACGACGATTTTGAGCGCCACATTCGCGAGCACTCCTGTGGCTTTGACCGCGAGGCCCGCGTTCCGTGCGTCTCGGGCTGCCCGGCGCACGTCGACATTCCCGGGTACATTTCGCTCGTCGAGGCCGGCCGCTATGCCGATGCCGTCAAGGTCATCCGCAAGAACAATCCGCTGCCGCTCGTCTGCGGCCTGGTGTGCGAGCATCCCTGCGAGATGCACTGCCGTCGCGGCATGGTCGACGATCCCATGAACATCCTCGCCCTTAAGCGTTTTGCCGTTGAGCACAGCGACCTCAACGACCACAAGCCGCATGTAGTGGACAACACCGGTAAGCGCGTCGCCGTGATCGGCGGCGGCCCGGCCGGTCTTTCCTGCGCCTACTACCTGGCCGTGATGGGCCACAAGGTGAGCATCTTTGAACAGCGCCACCACCTGGGCGGCATGCTGCGCTACGGCATCCCCAGCTATCGTCTGCCGCGCGAGCGCCTGCAGGCCGAGATCGATTGGATCTTGAGCGCCGGTATCGACGTGGAGCTCGACCACTCCGTGAACGGCGAGGAGCTCGCCCGTCTGCGCGACGAGTTCGATGCCGTCTACCTGGCTATCGGTGCCCACAGCGATAAGAAGCTTGGCCTTCCGGGCGAAGAGGCTCCCGGCGTGGAATCGGCTGTCAAGATGCTGCGCGCCATCGGTGACGACGAGCTGCCCGACCTGAGCGGCCAGCGCGTGTGCGTCATCGGCGGCGGCAACGTGGCCATGGACGTGGCGCGCTCTGCCGTGCGCTGCGGTGCCGAAAAGGTGAGCATCGTCTACCGCCGTCGCATCTGCGATATGACGGCCCAGGACGCCGAGATTGCCGGTGCTCAGGCCGAGGGCTGCGAGGTGCTGGAGCTCACAGCCCCGCTCGCCATCGATACGGGCGAGGACGGTCGCGTGAGCGGCCTGCGCGTGCAGCCGCAGATTATCGGCGAGCCCCGCCGCGGGCGCCCGGCCCCGCGTGCCGCCGCCACGCCCGAGCAGGTCATTCCCTGCGAGCGCGTGTTCGTGGCCATTGGTCAGGACATCGACTCCAAGCCGTTTGAGGACATGGGCATCGCCTGCAAGTGGGGTCGCGTCGTCACCGATTCGGACGGCGCCGTGCCCGACTTCGATGGCCTCTTTAGCGGCGGCGACTGCCAGACCGGCCCTGCCACCGTCATTCGTGCCATCAACGCCGGCCGCGTGGCTTCGGCAAATATCGACCGCTACCTGGGCTTCGACCACAAGGTTAAACTCGATGTGGAGCTGCCGACCGTTCAGTTTAAGGGCAAGCATGAGTGCGGCCGCTGCGAGCTGGGCGAGCGCGAGGCCGGCGAGCGCATTCACGATTGGAATCTGGTCGAACAGGGCCTTACCGAGGAGGAGGCACGCCAAGAGGCGAGTCGCTGCCTGCGCTGCGACCACTTTGGCTTTGGCGCGTTCCGCGGAGGGAGGAACCTGGAATGGTAGAGCCCAACAAAACCACCGTCAGCGACAACACCGAAAACGGAGCGCACAACATGGTCAGGCTCATTATCGATAACTGTGAAGTCGTGGTGCCCGAGCACACCACGATCCTGGATGCGGCCAAGTCCGCCGGCATTCAGATTCCCACCCTGTGCTATCTGCGCGATCTAAACGAGATCGGCGGCTGCCGCGTGTGCGTGGTCGAGGTCGAGGGCTGCGACCAGCTGGTTGCAGCCTGCAACAACTACGTGCTCGACGGCATGGTGGTGCACACCAACAGCCCCAAGGCCCGCGAGGCCCGTCGCACCAACGTGCAGCTGCTGCTGTCCCAGCACGATTCGCAGTGCACGAGCTGCGTACGCAGCGGCAACTGCAACCTGCAGACCATCGCCAACGATCTGGGCATTTTCTATCTGCCGTATCAAAGGCATTTGGCGGGTGAGGGCTGGGATTTCGATTTTCCCATCATCCGCGAAAACGACAAGTGCATTAAATGCATGCGCTGCATCAAAGTGTGTGAGAGCGTGCAGGGCCTAGGGATTTGGGACCTGACCAACCGCGCCACGCATACCGCCGTGGGTACCCGCGGGCGCGCGCCGATCGGCAAGACCGATTGCGTCGCGTGCGGCCAGTGCATTACGCATTGCCCGACGGGCGCACTGCGCGAGCGGGACGATACCGAGACCGTGTTTGACGCGCTCGCTAATCCCGACAAGATTGTGCTGGTGCAGATCGCGCCTGCCGTGCGCAGCGCCTGGGGCGAGGAACTTGGCATATCTCGCGAGGAGGCCACCGTTGAGCGCCTGGCTTGCGCGCTGCGCCGCGTTGGCTTTGAGTACGTGTTCGATACCGATTTCTCGGCCGACCTTACCATTATGGAGGAGGGCTCCGAGCTGCTCGAGCGCCTGGGTAAGGCCGCCAAGGGCGAGGGCGACAGCCGCGGCTGGCCCATGTTCACGAGCTGCTGCCCGGGTTGGGTGCGCTTTGTGAAGGCGCGTTATCCGGAGTTTGTCGACAGCCTGTCCACGTCCAAGTCGCCGCAGCAGATGTTCGGCGCTATTGCCAAGACCTACTACGCCAAGGTGCTGGGCGTGGAGCCCGAGCGCCTGTTCGTGGTGTCCGTTATGCCGTGCACGGCCAAGAAGGCTGAGTGCGCGCTGCCGAGCATGGTGGGCGAGGGCGGCGCGCCCGATGTGGACGTTGCGTTGACGGTGCGCGAGATGGTGCGTATGATCCGCGCGAGCCACGTGAGCGTGGATACGTTGGTTGAGGAGCCGCTCGACACGCCGCTGGGCTTTGGCACGGGCGCGGGTGTGATCTTTGGTGCCACGGGCGGCGTGATGGAGGCCGCTGTGCGCTCAGCCTACTACCTGGTGACGGGCAAGAACCCGGATGCGGATTTCTTTACCGACGTGCGCGGACTCGACGGCTGGAAGGAAGCCGTCGCCGATATCGATGGCGCTAAGGTGCATGTTGCCGTGGCGCACGGGCTGGGCAACGCTGCCCGCCTGCTCGACGCGATCCGTGACGGCCGTGTGAGCTATGACTTCGTCGAGGTCATGGCATGCCCGGGCGGCTGCGTCGGTGGCGGCGGTCAGCCCATCCACGACGGCTGCGAGCTGGCGGCCGAGCGCGGCCAGGTGCTGTGGGGCCTGGATGCGAAGGCGGACATTCGCTTCTCGCACGAGAACCCCGATGTCCAGGCGTGCTACCGCGAGTTTTTGGGCGCGCCGCTCTCGCCGCTGGCCGAGGAGCTGCTGCATACCGACCATCACGCCTGGTCGATGCCCAACGAGGGGGCGTGCTAACGATGCGCGCGTTTAATGTTGAGCTGTCGCGCCGGGGGTTTGCCTCGGCGCTTGCCGCGGG
>URDZ01000077.1:0-10149 GCA_900546725.1 uncultured Collinsella sp.
TGACGTTCAACTTCAAGGGCGCGACCAGAAGGTCAGCGCCCTTTCGTTTCACGTCACCTTGTCTCAAATGCGGCCCGCTCGCTGACGTTGCCAATACATCGATGTAGTCATTGGGGACGTTCTTAAACGACTACCCAACGGATATTGCCCACATGGCTCGCATGACAGTCGTCTCTTTTATGTTTCCTTTAGCCGTTGCTGCCTAGGATGGGGGTTAGTCGGCAGGAAGGGAGCGTCTATATGGACGACGCGAGCGAGCGTGCAATCGAAGAGGACATGCTCGATCAGTTCAATTACTTTGATGATGAGGACGAGGAGCTGATCGACCGTCGCGAGCCAGCGCCGCTTGATTCCTTTGATCTGGTCGATGAAGAGGCTGATGAGGTTGAGGGTGAATCAGTGGAGCCCCCACAGCCTTCGCGCCTTGACTCGCTGCTTTCGAGAGCCCCCATGCACCACGGCGTTCGTGCCGGCGCGCTCCATATGAAAACTGACTGGCATCAGATCGTGACGGCAGGCGATGAACTTGCCGTCGATGCGCCGCTCACCGATAAGTCATCCATCATCTGCCGCACCGGCATGCTTATGCTCGCGAGCGGAACGGGTGCCTGGCGTGTACGCGATACCATGAATCGTGTTGCTGACGTGCTCGGCGTCACAATTCACGTCGACCTGAGTCTTCTGTCGTTTGAGTGCACTTGCATCGAAGATGGCCACTGCTTTAACGAGGTTGTCAGCCTGCCCACAACGGGAGTCAATACCCATCGCATTTGGATGATGGAGAGTTTCCTCAAGGAAATCGAGACCTATGGTCGTCGCTTCACGGTACACGAGTATCACGAGATGCTCAGGACCGTTGAGAGCTCAAAGCCCGATTACTCTCCCTGGCAACAGGGCCTTGCGGCAGCCTGTGCTTGCGGCGCCTTCGTCTTTTTGCTCGGCGGCGGCCCTATCGAGATGGCCTGTGCATTCGTAGGCGCTGGTGTCGGTAACTTTGCTCGCTCCCATATTCTCAAGCAAGGCCTTGGTCAGTTCAGCGCGCTGACGACCGGTGTTGCGCTCGCTTGCGTTTCGTATCTGCTGGCATTGCTCGGCCTTGGCCAGGTCATACCGGGGGCAATGTCGCACCAAGAAGGCTATATCGGCGCCATGCTCTTTGTGATTCCCGGCTTTCCGCTCATTACGGCAGGCCTCGACATCGCTAAGCTCGACATGCGAAGCGGTATCGAGCGCCTTTCATATGCCGTATCGATTATTGTGATGGCGACCCTCGTAGGTTGGATGGTTGCCGAGTGTGTTGGCCTGGCGCCGGACGACTTTGCCCCACTGGGCCTTTCGCCGCTTGCCCTTACGCTCCTGCGCGTGGTGATGAGCTTCGTTGGCGTATTCGGCTTCTCGGTGATGTTCAACAGCCCGGTAAAGATGGCCGCGGCAGCTGGGTTGATCGGCGCCGTTTCCAATACCCTGCGCCTTACGCTCGTCGATGCGCCGACGATGATTCCCTTCCTGGGCCTCAGCACGGGAATGCCTCCCGAGGCAGCAGCGTTTATCGGCGCGCTGGTATCGGGTCTGCTGGCAAGCTTGGCCGAAGTCAAGCTCACCTACCCGCGTATCGCTCTCACGGTGCCTTCGATTGTCATTATGGTGCCGGGTTTGTATCTGTATCGCTCGATGTATTACATGTGCACCTTCGACACAGTCAATATGCTCGGTTGGTTTGTGCGTGCAGTGCTCATCGTGGCGTTTTTGCCCGTTGGTCTGGGTGTGGCACGTACACTCACCGACCCTCGCTGGCGCCACACCAGCTAATTGGTGCAAAGGGGACAGGTTACTTTGCACCCCCAATGAGTTGCGGTGAAATAGGGACTGAATTGCTGCTTAAAGGGTCAAAACAGTCCGTATTCCACCGCAACTTATGGGGTCGGGGGTTTTGGTGCCCTGCATCTCCACAAACTCAACGCTTACGAAGCGCGCGCCGTTCGTGTTAGGGTAGTTCCACCACATAAGTAGTCGCAGACGCGCGTAACACGGGCGGGCGAGATGAAGTCCCAACAGCTCCATCTTGCCCGCCCGTTTTTGTTGCGTGGTGCCGCGGCGTAACACAGAAAGGAATCTGCCCTTCATGCCTATCAACAAACGAGAGAGCCTGCTGTTCACCTTTATCATGTGCTTTTGCATGGTGCTCTGGATGAGCATCTACAACGTTGCCCTGCAGCACGGGGCCATCAACGGCGAGGTCGTTGCCGCTGCGTGGCTCGGCTTCCCCGTTGCCTACATTTTTGCCATGTGCTGCGACTGGTTCGTCGCCAGCCCGCTCGCCAAGGGTTTCGCCTTTAAGTACTTGGTCACGCCGGGCAAGAGCTCGCCGCTTGCCATGACGCTCGCCGTCAGCTCCTGCATGGTCGTTCCCATGGTTATCATCATGTCGCTGTACGGTGCCTGCGAGGGTCTGACGCACATGCCCGGCGGCATCCTTGCGAACCTGTATTCCGTGCCCGCGATCTGGATGATCAACATCCCGCATAATTTTGTGATGGCGCTGCCGTGGAACCTTTTGGTAGCCGGTCCGATTTCCCACTTCGTCTTCCGTCGCGCCTTCCCTGTGGGGACGGTTTTCGAGGAGGAGCATGCCGAGCTCTTGGAGCAGGCTATGGCTCCTGAGTGCGAGTAGCTCGCTTAGGGATCTGCTGAGCGCGGGCGACTTGCTTGGTTGGAGCCCTAAGCGTGGATAGCTCTCTCGGCGACATCGCGGGCGTGAGCGGTGCGCATGACCGGAGGGCCCGTGCTGCTCCGTTGCCCGACGTGCTAGCGCGCAGAACAATCTGTTGGTGCATTCGGCGGCTGCTGAAGCGTTTCGGCAGCCGCTTTTTATACGGAGTTTAAATACAACAGTCTGTTGTATTACGTAGAGTGGTATATCTCTAGCGGGAAAAATGCGAGAGACGGAGCATTATGGCGTTGCTAGTAGGATTGGACGTAGGGTCGACGACGACCAAAGTTTACGCGATGCACGAGGATATGACCGAGGCGTGGTGGGGATATCGCCGCCACGGGGCGTGTCAGACAGCGAGCGTGCGCGCCATGCTCGGCGAGCTCGCCGAGCGCTTTCCCCATGAGTCACTGCGCGTTGCGGTGACCGGCTCGGGTGCGCGCGATATCGCGACCGCGCTGGGCGCCTCGTACGTTCAGGAGGTGGTCGCCAACGCGCTCGCGATCAGCAGGTTCTATCCGCAGACGCGCTGCGCCATCGAGCTGGGCGGCCAAGACGCCAAGATGATCTTCTTCCGCACCAACGATAAGGGAGACATCGAGGTTGCCGACATGCGCATGAACGGCTCGTGCGCAGGCGGTACCGGTGCATTTATCGACGAGATGGCAAAGCTCATGGGGGTCGGCACCGAATCGGGCGAGTTCGAGCAGCTCGCAAGCCGGGGAACGACCGTCCACGAGGTCTCGGGCCGCTGCGGCGTGTACGCAAAGACCGATATCCAGCCGCTGCTCAACGAGGGCATTCCTACCACCGACCTGGCGCTTTCGGCGCTTCACGCGGTCGCCCGCCAAACGATCGGCGGTCTGGCCCAGGGTATCGACATCGAGCCACCGGTAATCTTCGAGGGCGGTACGCTCGCCTACAACCCCACACTGGTCCGCGTGTTCCGGGAGCAACTGAATCTATCGGACGATCAGGTTATCGTCCCGCGCGATCCGCAGATCATGGTCGCGCGCGATGCCGCCCTGTCGCTGACCGACATGTTCGCATCGTCCCAACCGATCGACCTTCCCGACGCTTTTGTCCGGCTGGATAAGCTCGAGACGGTCGCGCCCGCAAGCGGGGAGGGACGTCTTGCCCAGCCCTTTTTTGCCACACCTGCCGAGCAGGCGGATTTTACGGCACGCCATGGCAAAGAGACGCCGGCAAAGGGTCCGGATGCGTATGCGCCCGGAGAGACGGTGCGTGTGGCGCTCGGTATCGATTCGGGGAGCACGACGACCAAGTTCGCCCTGGTCGATGAGGCGGGTGAGCTTGTCGATTCGTTCTACGCGTCTAATAACGGCAGACCGCTCGACGTCGCCCAACAGGGTCTTGTCAGCTTGAAGAACCGCTGGGAGACAGCGGGAGTCACGCTTGCGATCGATGCCGTGGGCACCACGGGATACGGCGAGGAGCTTTTCGCGCGCGCGTTCCACGCCGACTACCATACGGTCGAGACGGTCGCGCACGCCCGCGCCGCGTGCGCATGCGTTCCCGATGCGACCTTCGTGCTCGACATCGGCGGACAGGATATGAAGGCCATCTGGCTCAACCACGGCGTGCTGACCGATATCGTCGTCAACGAGGCGTGCTCTGCGGGCTGCGGCTCGTTCCTCGAGGGTTTTGCCAAAAACCTCGGAATAGCCGTTGAGGATATCGCGACCGAGGCATTTTCGTCCAAAGCCCCCGCCGTTCTCGGCAGCCGCTGCACGGTGTTCATGAACAGCAGCGTCGTTTCCGAGCAGCGGCGCGGTAAGGGTCCGGGCGACATCATGGCCGGTCTCTGCCGTTCGATTATCGAGAACGTGTTCACCAAGGTCATTCGCGTTTCAAATCTCAACCGTCTGGGCGACAAAGTCGTCGTCCAGGGCGGCACGTTCCGAAACGACGCGGTGCTGCGCGCATTCGAGCAGTATCTGGGCAAACCCGTCACGCGTGCGCCCCACCCGGGGCTGATGGGCGCTATCGGTATCGCCCTGCTCGCGCGCGAGGAATGCCGCAAGGGCGACGCCGGCACGTCGTTTATCGGGCTCGATGCCGTGGAGCGCTTCGAGCATCGCGAGTTCGGCGGCGTTACCTGCCGTCGGTGCAACAACCGCTGCCAGCGCGCGGTCGTGGCATTTGGCGACGGCTCGCTTTACGTCACGGGCAATCGCTGCCCGCGCGGCGGCGCCATCTCATGGGATGAGCTCGTGCGCGAGGTTCCCGCGGCGGAGGAGCTGCGTCCGCAGGGTGCTTGCGAGGCACAGGCACCCGGCACGGGGCGCGACCGGACCGCGGCTGCCCCCAATCTCTTTGTCGACCGCGAGAAGCTGCTGTTCGAGTCGTACCCCACGGTTCCCGTCAGCGGGGGGCGCGATGTCACGATCGGCATTCCCCGTGTGCTCGAGTTCTGGGACACCATGCCGTTCTGGTCGACGTTCTTCAGCACGCTCGGCTTTAAGGTGCGCGTCTCGGGACGCAGCACCAAGGCGATGTACGAGCGCGGTCTGGCGCACGTCACATCCGACACCGTGTGCTTCCCGGCCAAGCTCGTCCACGGGCACATCCGCAATCTCGTCGACGCCGGCGTCGACCGCATCTTCATGCCCATCATCACGACGGTGCCCACCGAAAACACCGCCTCTACCAGCGAGTGGATGTGCGCCGTCGTAAAGGGATACCCCTACGTGATGCGCAATTCCGATAACCCGGAGGAGCGTTTCGGCGTTCCGTTCGATACGCCGCTGTTCCACTGGTACGACGAGGGCGACCGAAACCGCCAGCTCAAGGCGTGGTGCAAGGAGACCTTCGATATCGATGCCGACCTGGTTGCCAAGGCGACCGAGCAGGCGGACCGCGCGCAGGAGACGTTTGAGAACCAGCTGCAGCTGCGCGGCAGGCAGGTGCTCGAGAACGTGCACGAGGACGGCGGCTACGCGGTGGTGATCGCTTCGCGCCCGTACCACAACGACCCGCTGGTCAACCACGGGCTGCCCAAGCTCTTCTCTGAGCGCGGCATCCCCGTGCTGACGCCCGATGCGGTGCCGGGGGTCTGCAACGTCGATCTTTCCAACAGCCGCATCGACATCGTGAACAACTATCATGCGCGCATGCTGTCGTGCGCGGTCATCGTCGCATTGACGCCCGAGCTCGAGCTCGTGCAGATGGGCAGCTTCGGCTGCGGCCACGATGCGTATCTCACCGACGAGATCGCGCGCATGATGGGCGAGATGGGCTCCAAGGTTCCGATGATGATCAAGCTCGATGAGAGCGACGTCGCCGGTCCCATGGGCATTCGCGTGCGTTCGTTTATCGAGTCGGTCAACCGTCGTCGCGCGGAGGAGCGTGCCGAGGGCGCCCGGGTGCACGCGGTCCATCCGCTCGACGACCCGTATAAGGTCAAGTACACCAAGCGCGACCGGCACGACAAGATCGCGCTGGTCCCCAACACCTCCCATGCGTTCTGCAGGCTCATGACCGCGGCGATGCGCAATCAGGGCGTGCGCGCCGAGGCCCTTGATATCGGGCGCGAGGATGCCATCCGCCTGGGCAAACGCTATGTGCACAACGACATCTGCTTCCCCGCGCAAATCGTGATCGGCGAGGCGCTCGCGGCACTCGAGAGCGGTAAGTACGACCCGCACGACGTCGCCGTGGTGACTGGGAAGTATATCGGCGACTGCCGCCTGACGCACTACATGCCCCTGCTGCGCCGCGCGCTCGACGACGCGGGATACGACTATGTCCCGGTGCTCACCAACGACGACGTCGATGCCCACAATGCGCATCCGGGCTTCAAGCTCGGCCTTGGCCCGAGCATCCAGATCGCCTACGGTCTTCCCATGATCGATGCCCTCGAGGCCATGCTTAGGCGCATCCGTCCCTACGAGCTCGAGAAGGGCGCGGCGGACGCTGCGTTCGACCGCGCGCTCGATGAGGTTATCGAGGGCATGGAGCGCTCCGGGCTGAGAGGCCAGGCGACGGGCTTCAAACGCGCGCTTGCGATCATGGACGCCGTTCCGTACGACCGCTCGAACCCGCATCCGACCGTTCTCATCGTGGGCGAGTACCTGCTCAATTTCCATCTCGGCGCCAACCACGAGATCGAGCGCTACCTCGAGGACAACGGGCTCGAGGTCATCGAGGCGCGCATGACCGACGTGATCCGCAAGACCTATTTCTACAAGCATGCGCAGTCGCGCGAGTTCCACGTCGACCTGTCGCTGCCCGAAAAGGCCTGGTACGCCACGGCGGACAACCTGTTCGAGCTCGCGCACGACCGTTGCGACCGCCTGGGCGCGGCGAGCCCGCTCTACGAGCCGCCGACGCGCATGCCCGAGCTCGTGCGCGCGAGCGATAAGATCCTGCACCATACGTTCGATGCGGGCGAGGGCGTGCTGATTCCGGCGGAGATTCTCGAGCACGCCAAGCGCGGCTGCCGCAACTTCGTGATCCTGCAGCCGTTCGGGTGTCTGCCCAACCATGTCGTGGGGCGCGGGCTCATCCATGCGCTCAAGGAGCAGTATCCCACGGCGCAGTTCCTGCCGCTCGACTACGATCCCGACGTGAGCTTCGCCAACGTGGAGAACCGTCTTCAGATGCTCATCATGAACGCCAAGGCGCAGGGGTGCGGTGAGGCGCATGGCGAGACCGCGTAAGGACGCCGATGCGCCCGATGCACGCACCCGTATCATCGAGGCGTTTTGGGAGCTCATCGAGAACAACAGCATCTTCGAGCTGTCGGTTGGCGAGGTGACCCGCGCCGCCCAGTGCAATCGCGGAACGTTTTACTACTATTTTCACGATTTCGATGAACTCGTCGCCATCGCCATAGCCCAGCTGCTGCAGGATAACGAGCTCATCACCGATGCCCTCTGGCATTTTTCGAGCGAGGGCGACCTTTCGGCGTTCGACCGGCGCGACGTCCGCTGCCTGCTGCGGCGCATCGTCATCACCATGAGGGCGGGTGCCGCCGAGCAGGTCGTGCAGGGCATCCATACGATCATCATCGACCGCGTGAGAGAGATCGTCCACCCCGACGGAGAAGAGCTCAAGGCAGATTCGAGCTTTGCGGTGGGCTTTCTGGTCTCGGGCATCATGGGCTTTGTGATGGCGGTCGGCTTTGCCCGGGAGGGCGGCGAGGAGATAGACCTCGAGCAGCCGGGGGACAGCGCGTGCGCGTACCTGAGGGCGGTCGCCATGCAGACGGTGGAAACGGTCGCGCAAGTCGAGGGCGTCGATACATCCGAGCTGCTCGAACGCGTCTCCAAGGAGGCCGATGCCTATCGCGCATCGCGTGCGACGAGTCCCGACGTGGTGAAAGACGCCTAGGGTTTCTCTTGCGGGGCGCCTGTCGCGCATCGCGCGGTGAGTCCCGCGATGCGGTCATAACCTGCATTCATGTGAGCCGGGTTTATAGATATTCCTCCAGCTGTTAACATAGACAACCTGTGGGTAAAGAGACAAAAGCGCCGCCGACGGGCGGGCGTTTTGATTTCGATGAACTCATGTAAGGAAACGAGCATGTTAGATAGATTTACCGATCGAGCGCGCAAGGTCATGTCGATGGCCAAACAGGAGGCGCTCGATCTGCACTCAAATAAGGTGGGCACCGAGCACTTGCTGCTCGCGCTTGCCAAGGAGGACGAGGGCATTGCCGCCGAGGCGCTGCGCTCACTCGACATCTCCTACGATGACATCATGGATACTCTCAAAGAGGTCCAGACCACGGTTCCCGAGCCCAGCGAGGAGACCGACGCGGCCAAGCTTGCCTTTACGCCGCTCGTCATTAGCGTGATGGAGCGCTCCTTCCGCGTGGCGCGTGAGAACAACCAGACCTATGTGTCGACCGAGCACTTGCTGATTGGCATCGTCGAAGAGGGTAACGGCATGGCCATGGACATCCTCATGCGCCTGGGTGTGTCGTCCGCCTCCATCAAAAAGGCTATCGAGAAACTTACCGCCAAGGACCAGGACAAGAAGCGTCCGCTCGCCGGCGCCGGTGCCGGGCGTCCCGGTGCGGGCCTGCCGTTCTTTAGCGGCTCGGACGCGTCGCAGCAAAAGGGGAGCGGCACCGATACGCTTAAGCAGTTCGCCACCAACCTTACGCAGAAGGCGCGCGACGGCGAGCTCGACCCTGTAATTGGTCGCGAAAAGGAAGTCCAGCGTATGATGGAGATCCTTTCGCGTCGCACCAAGAACAATCCGCTTATCTTGGGCGACCCCGGCGTGGGCAAGACGGCCATCGTCGAGGGTCTGGCTCAGCAGATTGCAGCTGGCAACGTGCCCGAGAACCTTATGAACCAGAACATCTGGACGCTCGACCTGCCGGGCCTCGTTGCGGGCGCCAAGTATCGCGGTGAGTTTGAGGAGCGCCTCAAGAACGTGATCCAGGAGGCCACCGAAGCTGACGACGTCATCCTGTTTATTGACGAGATGCACACCATCATCGGTGCCGGCTCTGCCGAGGGCTCCATCGACGCGAGCTCCATGCTCAAGCCCGTGCTCGCGCGCGGTGCCTTCCAGATTATCGGCGCCACCACGGCCGAGGAATTCCGCAAGTACCTCACCAAGGACCCGGCCTTCGAGCGTCGCTTCCAGACCATCGATGTCGAGGAGCCGAGCGTCGAGGACACGGTCAAGATCCTGACCGCGCTCAAGCCGCGCTACGAGGAGCACCACCATGTGCGCTATACGCAGGGTGCTATCGAGGCCGCCGCGAACCTCTCCGACCGCTACATCCAGGATCGCTTCCTGCCCGATAAGGCCATCGACCTCATTGACGAGGCCGGCGCCCGCGCCCGCATCGCCGCCAACCGCGCGCCCGAGCCGGTGCGCGAGGCCGAGCATCGCGTGGAGGAGCTTAAGGCCGCCGCGCAGGAGGCCACCGAGAGCGACGACATGAACAAGGCCGCCGAGATCACCGAGCAGCAAAAGGCTGCCGAGATTGAGCTCGCCGAGGCCAAGGCTGCCTGGACGGCCGAGCTCGACGCCAGCCCGCTCACCATCGATGTCTCCCAGATTGCCGACATCGTGTCCGTGACCTCGGGCGTGCCGGTTTCCTCGCTCACCGAGAGCGAGAGCCGGCGCCTGCTGCAGACCGAAAGCGTGCTCAAGACGCGCATCATCGGCCAGGATGAGGCAGTCGAGGCCGTCGCCAAGGCCGTGCGCCGCAGCCGCTCGCCGCTCAAGGACCCGCGTCGTCCCGGTGGCAGCTTTATCTTCCTTGGTCCCACCGGCACAGGCAAGACCGAGCTCGCCAAGACGCTCGCCGAGTATCTCTTTGGCAGCAAGGACGCGCTCATCAGCTTCGATATGTCGGAGTTTGGCAGTGAGTTCGAGGTCTCCAAGCTCATCGGTAGCCCCCCGGGCTATGTGGGCCACGAGGAGGGCGGCCAGCTCACCAAGGCTGTTCG
>URDZ01000078.1:0-10125 GCA_900546725.1 uncultured Collinsella sp.
ATATTGAAAGGACCCTTTTATGGGCAAAGCACTCAAGCGCTGGTGGCCGCTCTTTATGCTGCCCACGTGCCTGGCGTTTATGATCGGGTTCGTGATCCCTTTTATCCAGGGCTTCTATCTCTCGTTCTGCCAGTTTATTATCATTAGTAACGCGCACTTTGTCGGTATCGAGAACTACGTGCGCGCGCTGTCCGATCCGCAGTTCTCCACGTCGTTCTTCTTTACCGTGGCGTTTGCCTTCCTGTCGACGGTGCTCATCAACGTGATCGCCCTGGCCATTGCGCAGGCGCTCACCCGCAAGGCGCTCAAAGGCACCAACATCTTCCGTACGATCTTCTTTATGCCTAACCTGATCGGCGGCATCGTGCTGGGCTACATTTGGCAGATTCTGATCAACTGCCTGCTCTCCAACGTGGGCGCCCAGCTCATCGCTCTTAACTCTGCTGCTGGCTTCTGGGGCCTTATCATCCTGACCCTGTGGCAGCAGGTCGGCTACATGATGATCATCTACATTGCTGGTCTGCAGTCCATTCCGTCCGACTACATCGAGGCCGCCAAGGTCGACGGCGCTACGGCATGGCAGACGTTTTGGAAGGTTAAGATCCCTAACCTGATGCCGACCATCACCATCTGCCTGTTCCTGTCCATCACCAACGGCTTTAAGCTGTTCGACCAGAACCTCGCCCTTACCGGCGGCGCCCCCGCGCACTCCACCGAGATGCTCGCCCTGAACATCTACAACACGTTCTATTCGCGTGCCGGTATCGCATGGCAGGGCATTGGTCAGGCCAAGGCGGTTATCTTCTGCATCCTGGTCGTGGCCATCTCCATGATCCAGCTTAAGGCCACGAGGTCCAAGGAGGTGCAGCAGTAATGAAACGCGATAAGGTTATCAACCGCGCGCTCTCGATTTTCTTTACGATCCTGTCGCTCGCGTGGATCTACCCCGTGTTCATGATTGCGCTTAATTCTTTTAAGAAAGCGACCGCAATCAGCACCACCACGGCATTCGATCTGCTCACGCCCGAGACGTTCAACGGCCTCGCAAACTACATGCACGCCCTTAACGAGCAGGGCTTTGCCTCGGCATTTATGTACTCGCTCATCATTACGGTCACGTCGGTCGTGCTGATCTTGGTGTGCTGCTCCATGTGCGCTTGGTACGTGGTTCGTGTCAACAACAAGATCTCGAACTTCTTCTATTACCTGTTTGTGTTCTCGATGGTCGTGCCGTTCCAGATGCTCATGTTCACGCTGTCCAATTTGGCGGACCGCATCGGCTTTAACACGCCGTTCAACATCTGCTTTATCTATCTGGGCTTTGGCGCGGGCCTGGCGGTCTTTATGTTCGCCGGTTTTGTAAAGAACATCCCGCTCGAGATCGAGGAGGCGGCCATGATTGATGGCTGCAACCCGGTCCAGGTGTTCTTTAAGATCGTCCTTCCCATCATGAAGCCCACCTATCTTTCGGTCGGCATCCTCGAGACCATGTGGGTCTGGAACGACTATCTGCTGCCCTACCTTACGCTCGACTCCACCAAGTACAAGACCATTCCTATCTTGATTCAGTACTTCCGCGGCGGCTACGGCCACGTCGAGCTCGGCCCCATGATGGCCTGCATCATGATGGTCGTTATCCCCATCGTTATCATGTACATCCTCTGTCAGAAGTACATCATCGACGGCGTGGTGGCAGGTGCCGTCAAGGGCTAATGCCGTAACTGTTTTGCAAGTTTCTGCGGCGCCCCTCAGCGCGGCGCCGCATATCGAAAGGTAGAGACATGGCCGAGATCGTTCTCAAACATGTTCAGAAGGTGTATCCCAACAACGAGTCAAAAAAGAAAGGCTTCTTTGGCAAAAAGAAGAAGACCGAGGAGAAGAAGCACAACCTCAAGGTTACCGAGGACGGTGTGCTCGCTGTAGAGGACTTCAACCTCACCGTTCACGACCAGGAGTTCGTCGTCCTCGTTGGCCCCTCTGGCTGCGGTAAGTCCACGACGATGCGCATGGTCGCCGGCCTGGAGGACATTACCTCGGGCGATGTGCTCATCGACGGCAAGCGTGTCAACGACGTGGCGCCCAAGGACCGCGACATCGCCATGGTGTTCCAGAGCTACGCTCTGTACCCCAATATGACGGTGTACGAGAACATGGCATTTACGCTCGAGCTCAAGAAGGTTCCCAAGGACGAGATCGACCGCAAGGTTCGCTCTGCTGCCGAGATTCTGGGCATTACCGAGTACCTCGACCGTAAGCCCAAGGCGCTCTCCGGCGGCCAGCGCCAGCGTGTCGCTATCGGCCGCGCCATCGTGCGTGACCCCAAGGTCTTCCTGATGGACGAGCCGCTGTCCAACCTAGACGCCAAGCTTCGTAACCAGATGCGTGCCGAGCTCATTAAGCTGCGCCACGAGATCAAGGGCACGTTCATTTATGTTACTCACGACCAGACCGAGGCTATGACCCTCGGTGACCGTATCGTGGTCATGAAGGACGGCGTTGTCCAGCAGATCGCCACGCCGCAGGAGGTCTTCAACCATCCCGCGAACATCTTCGTCGCCGGCTTCATCGGCGTGCCGCAGATGAACTTCTTCGATGCCCAGCTGGTGCGCTCGGGCAACGGCTTTACCGTCAAGACCGAGGATATGAACGTGGCGCTCGCCCCCGAGACTTGCGCTCAGCTTGCCCTCAACTGGGACGGCGGCGACGTGAAGGAGATTACGGCCGGCGTGCGTCCCGAGCAGATCCTGCTTGCCGACAAGGGCGAGGAGGGCGCGCTCCAGGGTACCGTCGAGGTGACCGAGCTCATGGGCTCGACCGAGCATGTCCACGTGACCGCTCCCGACGGCCAGTTTGTCCTGATTATCCCCGTCGTCGACCTCGAGGCCAAGGGCGCGCTCAAGGCTGGCGACACCATCTGGTTCAAGTTCGAGAAGAACGCGACCCACCTCTTCGATAAGGTCTCTGGCAAGAACCTTATCTAGGCCCGGTGCATCCAGGCCCTCCCTTTGGGCGATTGCGGTATTGCCATCCTTTTGCCGCGGTCACATATAAGGCTCCCCTCCCGTCCACTGGGCGAGAGGGGAGCCTTTCTTTGTGTTGGGACCGTTCATCTGTCAGTTTGTCTTGATCTGTAACAGGAGGAGGGCCAAATTGGGTCTACCTGTTACAGATCGAGATGAATTTAACGGAGGAATCTGTTTGTCTTGATCTATAACAGGTAGACCCAATTATGTCGGCTAGATGTTACAGGTCGAGATTTTTGGTCGAGGCAGGCCACGGGCAACACAGGGACACAAAAAACGGAGCCGCGTTGCCACGGCTCCGTTTCTCAAGAGGATGGGTAAGGGAAGCGAATTAGCTCAGGTGCCAGATCTCGTCGTTGTACTGGGAGATCGTGCGGTCGGACGAGAAGGTGCCGGCGTTGGCGATGTTGATCAGCGCCTTGCGCATCCAAGCGCCCTGGTCCTCGTAGTCGGCTAGCACGCGCTCCTTGGTCTGGATGTACTCCTCAATGTCGAGCAGGGCCATAAACCAGTCCTTGCCCTTAATGTCGTCGTGCAGGCGCTGCAGGCGCTCGGCGTTGCCGGTCGCCATAAAGGCCGGGTTGGTGATGAAGTCCACCAGCAGTTTAATGCCGGGCTTGCAGTAGAGCGCACCGGCGTTGTAGGTGCCGTCGGCGTAGAGCTGCTCGACTTGTTTGGACGAGGCACCAAAGGTATAGATGTTCTCGTCGCCCACGAGCTCGGCAATCTCCACGTTGGCGCCGTCGAGTGTGCACAGGGTCAAAGCGCCGTTGAGCATGAACTTCATGTTAGAGGTGCCGCTCGCCTCCTTGGAGGCCAGGCTGATCTGCTCGGAGATGTCGGCAGCGGGAATCACGCGCTCGGCGGCGGTGACGTTGTAGTTCTCGATCATAACGACCTGCAGGTAGGGAGCCACGTCGGGGTCGTTGGCGATCCACTGGGAAAGCGTCAGGATGAGGTGGATGATGTCCTGAGCGATGGTATAGGCGGGCGCTGCCTTGCCGCCAAAGATGATGGTGACGGAGTGCTCAGGTCTATTACCGTTCTTGATGTCGAGGTACTTCCAGATGATGTAGAGCGCGAGCATCTGCTGGCGCTTGTACTCGTGGATACGCTTGACCTGAACATCGATGATGGCGTTGGAGGGGATCGTCACGCCCTGTTCGAGCGCCATAAACTCGCGCATGATGGTTTTGGCTTCGGCCTTGGTGGCGGCCAAGCGCTCAAGAATGCTCTTATCGTCGGCGAAGTCGGCGAGCTTGCTCAAGTCGCCGGTGCTGCGCCAATCGGTACCGATCACATCGTCGAGCAGGCTGGCGAGCGCGGGGTTGGCTCCCTGGATCCAGCGGCGGAAGGTGATGCCGTTGGTCTTGTTGGAGAACTTCTCGGGGTAGATTTCGTAGAACGGATGAAGCTCGGTGTCCTCCAGGATTTTGGTGTGGAGTGCAGCGACGCCGTTGATGGAGAAGCCAAAGTGGATGTCCATGTGGGCCATGTGGACGGTGTCGTATTCGTCGATGATGGCGACGCGCGGGTCGTCGTGCTCGGCCTTTGCGATCTCATCGAGCTTGACGATAATGTCGGCAATGGCAGGGGAGACCTTTTGCAGGCTGGTGAGCGGCCACTTCTCGAGCGCCTCGGCAAGAATCGTGTGGTTAGTGTAGGCGACCATGGAGCGTACGATGGTCACGGCCTCGTCAAACTCGATGTCGTGCTCGGTGGTGAGCAAGCGAATGAGCTCGGGGATGACCATGGTGGGGTGCGTGTCGTTAATCTGGACCACGGCGTAGTCGGCCAGATCGTGTAGGTTGCTGCCGCGCTCGATGGCCTCGTCGATCAGGAGCTGGGCGGCGTTGCTCACCATGAAGTATTCCTGGTAGATGCGAAGCAGGCGGCCCTGCTCGTCGGAGTCGTCGGGGTAGAGGAACAAGGTGAGGTTCTTGGCGATCTCGGTCTTGTCGAAGTCGATGGAGCTGCCGGGTACCAGGCCGTCGTCGACGCTTGCCAGGTCGAACAGTCGCAGGCGATTCTTGGCGGGCTGGTTGTAGCCGGGCACGTCGATGTTGACGAGCTTGGAGGTAACGGCAAAGTCGCCGAACTCAACAGTGTAGGAGCGGTCGTCATCGATCAGGATATCCTGCTCGCCAAGCCACTCGTCGGGGACGGCCTTCTGCTGATTGTCGACAAAGCGCTGACGGAACAAGCCGTAGTGGTAGTTGAGGCCCACGCCGTCGCCGGTCAGGCCCAACGTGGCGATGGAATCCAGGAAGCACGCGGCCAGGCGGCCCAGGCCGCCGTTACCGAGCGACGGCTCGACCTCAAACTCCTCAATCTTATTGAGGTCGTGGCCCGCGGCGGTGAGCTGGTCCTTAACCTCGCCATAGATACCGAGGTCGATCATGTTGTTGATGAGCAGCTTGCCGATCAAGAATTCGGCGGAGATGTAATAGAGCTTTTTCTTGCCATTGTTGAGCGGGCAGGCGGCTGAGCGCTCCTGCACGAGCTTAACGAGCAGTTTGTAAATGCGACGGTCATCGAGCTGCTCGAGCGAGATGCCAAAAGACTGCTCGGCGAGTTCTGCGAGATTGATACGGGGCATGTTTCCTCCTGTAATGGGTTGATTACATGTCTGCAATTCATAAGAATCCCGCGCGAGGGGATTGGGGTGGCCTCGCGCGGGAAAAGCGGTCGCGTCCGCACGGTGGGGTGGGGTCGGGCGCGGTGGCTCCTATTGGGGAAGCTCGATTTCGGCTTCCGACGGGATACGGAAGTAGGTCTCGGTCCAGTCGGTAAGCTTGTGCTCGAGCTCGCGGGTGATGGCGCCATCGAGCATGCGCCAGGTCCAGTTGCCGCCTAGGGTGGCAGGGGTGTTGATGCGCGCCTCATTGCCCAGGTTAAGCAGGTCCTGCATGGTGTAGATGCAGGTATCGCTCACGCTGGCGGCGATGGTTCGGTTGAGCGCGTCGGCTATGGACTCGCCTGCCTGCTGGTGGGTGTACAGGGCAGCCTGCTCGCGCTGACGCGGAGTGGCCGTACCCTCGAACCAACCGCGCGCCGTCTCGTTGTCGTGCGTGCCTACATAGGCGACGGTATTGGCGATGTAGTTATGCGGCAGGTAATACGAGTTGGTGCCCTCAAAGGCAAACTGCAAGATCTTCATGCCGGGGAAGCCCGAGGTGTCGCGCATATCGATGACGCCGGGGGTAAGGAACCCCAGGTCCTCGGCGATAATAGGCAGCGTGCCGAGCTTTCCCTCGAGCGTCTTGAAGAACTTGAGGCCGGGGCCCTGCGTCCACGAACCGTAGGACGAATCGGGTGAGGAGAACGGCACCTCCCAATAGGCCTCGAAGCCGCGGAAGTGGTCCAGACGGATAACGTCATACATGTTGAGTGCGGCGCGGATGCGGCCTTCCCACCAGGAGAAGCCGTCTGCCTCCATGGCATCCCAGTCATAGATGGGATTGCCCCAGTACTGGCCGGTGGCGGAGAACTGATCGGGCGGTGTGCCGGCGACACTGACGGGGTTGCCGGCGGCGTCGATCTTAAAGAGCTCGGGGCTTGCCCACATCTCGACGGAGTCGCGCGAGACGTAGATGGGCAGATCGCCGATGATCAGGATGTCGCGCTCGTTGGCATAGGTCTTGAGGCGGCTCCACTGACGGTCGAAGAAGTACTGCGTCATCTGGTGGTAGAGCATGCGCGCGGGATGGGCGGCGCAGACCTTGGCAGATGCTTCGCCGCGGGTGCGCAGTTCTGCGGGCCACTCCCAAAATGCCTTGAGTCCGCACTCCTCTTTGACGGTCATGAACTCGCAGTAGGGAATAAGCCAGTCTTTGTTTGCCTGGACAAAGTCGTCGAAATCGGCTGGCTTGTCGGCACCAAAGCGCTCGGCGGCGCGGTCGAGAATCTGGCGGCGACCGCTAAAAATCGCGCCATAGTCAACGTTGTTGGGGTCGGAGCCCAGATACACACCGTCGATATCGCGCTGTTCCAGATAGCCGGCCTCGATAAGCTCGGCAAAGTCGATGAAATTGGGGTTGCCCGCACGGGCCGAGAACGACTGATAGGGTGAGTCGCCATAGCTCGTCGTCGTAAGGGGCAGAATCTGCCAATAATGTTGTTTGCACGAGACGAGGAAATCGACAAAGTCGTAGGCATTCCAGCCAAAGCCGCCGATGCCGTACGGTCCGGGCAGGGACGAGATGGGCATGAGAATGCCGCTTGCACGCTCCATGGATGTGCTCACCAACCTTCTTGTTGTGGGATCGGCCTGCAGATGGGCGAACAGCCCGTCCCGAGTTTTAAAGTCGATGTTCCTATTGTAGAACATGTTGTTTAAACATGTATAGGCGAGATTAAAAAGTTGGCCCCTTTTCGGTAAATGGTTACGCGCCATGAAAAAAGCCCCGGTCTCACATCGTGAGATCGGGGCAAGAACGGTATGTAGGTTTTTTGCTACTCGGCGTCGGCGAAGCCGTTGGGGTTGTGGCTCTGCCAATTCCAGCTGTCGCGGCACATGTCCGCGATATCGTACTGGGCCTTCCAACCCATCATACGCTCGGCTTTGGAGGCATCGCACCAGTTGGCGGCGATATCGCCGGCACGGCGCTCGCGAATCACGTAGGGCAGCTCCTTGCCGCATGCCTTGGAGAAGGCGGCGACGACCTCGAGCACCGAGGTGCCGGTGCCGGTGCCCAGGTTAAAGATCTCGACGCCGGTTTTGCCATTCATCCAGTTGAGGGCGGCAACGTGACCAGATGCCAGGTCGCACACGTGGATGTAGTCGCGCACGCCGGTGCCGTCGGGGGTGGGGTAGTCGTTGCCAAAGACCTGAACGGCCTCGAGCTTGCCCACGGCGACCTGGGCGACATAGGGAACCAGGTTGTTGGGGATGCCCTTGGGGTCCTCGCCGATCAAGCCTGACGGATGGGCACCGATGGGGTTGAAGTAGCGGAGCAGTACGACGTCCCACTCGGGGTCGGCGGTGTGGACATCCATGAGGATCTGCTCGATCATCCACTTGGTCCAACCATAGGGGTTGGTCGCGGGCTTCTTGGGATCTTCCTCGGTGACAGGCGGATTGTCCGGATCGCCGTAGACGGTCGAGGAGCTCGAGAAGATGATGGACTTGCAGCCATGGTTGCGCATGACGTCAATGAGCACCAGGGTGTTCTCGATATTGTTGTGGTAGTACTCGACGGGTTTGCTCACCGATTCGCCGACGGCTTTAAAGCCGGCGAAGTGGATGACGCGGTCGATCTGGTGGGTATCGAAGATCTTGTTCATCGCATCGCGGTCGAGCACGTTGGCCTCGTAGAAGGTGAGGTTCTTGGCGGCCTCGTCGCCCACGATGGTCTTGACGCGGTCGATGGCGACGGCGCTGGAGTTGGAGAGGTCATCGACGACGACGACCTGGTAGCCGCCCTCGAGCAGCTGAACGACGGTGTGGGAACCGATGAAGCCGGCACCGCCGGTAACGAGGACGCAGGTGTCTTTGGGGTCGAGTGCTTGGGACATGTAGTCTCCTATCGAATCAGGAACACTTCTTGAGGGGAGTATAGCGCAGCTAGGTGCGGTGCAACTGTTTGACACAATGAAGAGCAGAGCAATGATAACGTGCTCATAGGACGGGAATGCATAACGGTTCATGGTAGTTCCAGGCTGTGCGCATGCCGCCGGCCGTGCGATTTTCTGCCGTTCGTGGAAATCGTTGGGATGCGTCGGATGTACGGTAATATGTATGTCTTGAGCGACATATAAACAAAACATGTAACGGAGTACATATGTCACCAAACAGCGATTCCATCTTTACTCAGGAGCTCTCGCGCCGCACCGCCCTCAAGGCCCTGTTCGGTGCCGCTTCTGCTGCAGTTCTTTTTGGCCTGCCTGCCCGCGCCCATGCTGCCGAGGCCAGCCAGGAAACCACCGACAAACTGAATGCCGCCCAGGCCAAGCTCGACGAGGTCCAGGCCCAGCTTGATAGCATCGCTAACGAGTATGCGGCGCTCGCTAACAAGAACGCTCAGACACTCAACGATATCGAGGGCGTTCAGGGTCAGATCGACGACACCCAGGAGCAGATCGACACCAAGAAGTCGGAGCTCAAGAAGAAGCGTAACGAGCTTTCCGATCGCGTGGCGGCAAGCTACAAGTCGGGTGGCACCAATATCCTGTCGTTGCTGCTCGCTTCTGGTTCGTTTGAGGAGCTCGTCGCCAACGCACATTACGTCGAGAAGATCAATAAGAGCGACCGTGACGCCATCGAGGACATCCAGACCATCCAGCAAGAGCTCGATACACAGAAGTCCGAGCTTGAGTCGCAAAAAGCCGACTTGGAGAAGCTCAAGGACCAGCAGACTGCTCAGATGCGGGACATGCAGGCCAAGCAGCAGGAGGTCCAGACGGTTCTGAACGGCCTCTCCGACGATGTCAAGGAGCTCATGGCCCAGCGCGATTCCGAGATTCTCGCTGCCGCTCAGGCCGAGGAGGCTGCCAAGAAGGCTGCCGCTGCCGCGGCTGCCGCGAACAAGAACAATTCCTACTCGGGTGGTTCGAGCTCGGGTGGCGGATCGTATGCGCCCGGAACTCCGCAACAGAATGCCGGCTCGGGCAAGCAGCAGGCCGTCGTCAACGCGTGCTACTCCACGCCCTCGCCTGGCCAGAACTGGTGCGCGGCGTGGGTCACCAACGTCTTCCGCAACGCCGGCGTTGGTTACTTTGGCGGTAACGCGTGCGACATGTTTAACGCATGGTGTTATAGCTCCGATCGCTCGGCGCTGCAGGTGGGCATGATCGTGGCCGACTCATCGCATAGCGGTACCGGCATGCCGGGTCTGATCTATGGCCACGTGGGTATCTACGTTGGCGGCGGCATCGTTATGAGTAACGAGGGCGCCATCACGTCGAGGTCGCTTGACTCGTTCATTGGGTTCTACGGCACTGGCTCTGGCGTGCGCTGGGGCTGGCTCGGCGGTATTGCGCTGTCGTAACGATAAGTTGGGCCGGGACAGTCCGAGAGGCATAAGGTTGCCTGCTCGGACAGTCCTGCTCGCGCGGAGAGCACATTAAGTGCTCTCCGGCTCGTGCGGAACTCGCGATCAAC
>URDZ01000079.1:0-10057 GCA_900546725.1 uncultured Collinsella sp.
CGTAGGGGGAGGTGCGGGGCTTGTAGGCACCGCCGCGCAGCATCGTGGCGCCGGCGGCCTTTACGCGACGTGCGATGCGGATGAGGTTCTCGCCCTCGACGGAGCAGGGACCGGCGATGACCTGGAACTGGTCGCCGCCGATCTTGACGCCGTGGCCGCAGTCGATGACGGAGTCCTCGGGGTGGAACTTGCGGTTGGCGCGCTTGAACGGCTCCGAGACGCGCTGCACGCGCTCGACGACATCCATGGACTCGAGCAGGAACGGGTCGATCTTGGTCGTATCGCCCACCAGGCCGATGATCGTCTCGTTCTCGCCGCGCGAGACGTCGGTCTTCAGGCCTTTTTTCTCAATCCAGCTGACGATATGGCCGACGGCCTCGTCGCTGGCGCTCTGCTTTAAAATTGCAATCATGGTGTGCCTCTCACCTCGATGGATAACTTTTGCAAAAACGGCCCGCATCGCGAGCCGTGTATATATGGTGCATGAGAGTTTATACTATCTGACTCGCTTTTGCCTTCTAAAGTGGGCCGTTGCGCCGCGTCTTCCTCGGAATTGCAAAGCTTTTTCTTTTATTTTGATAGCCCGTGGTGCACTTGGGTATAATGCCAAACGTTGGCCCTATTAGCTCAGGGGATTAGAGCGTCTGCCTCCGGAGCAGAAGGCCGTTGGTTCGAATCCAACATGGGGCACCATCGAACGTAAGACCGTCCGAACCTCGCATGGTCCGGGCGGTTTTTCTTATACCGACGCGACGTGATGGGACGTGGTATGGCAGCAACGGATATCGAGCGTGGACTCTCGACCGCCGAGGTCGAGGAGCGCATCGCCGCCGGTAAGATCAACCGCAGCATGGAGCTCAAGACCAAGTCGGTCAAAGAGCTCATCATCGAGAACCTCTGCACGCTGTTCAATTTGATCAACGTGATCTTGGCGTTCCTGGTCATTTTGACCGGTTCGTTTAAGAATCTGACGTTCCTGTTCGTGGTGTTCTTGAACACCGCTATCGGCGTCATTCAGTCCATGCGTTCCAAGAAGATGGTCGATAAGCTCACGCTGCTGACCTCTAAGAAGGCCATCGCGGTGCGCGACGGTGCCGAGGTGGAGCTCGACTTGGACCAGATCGTGCTCGACGACATCATTCGCCTCGGGCGCGGCGACCAGATTCCCGCTGACGCCGTGGTGGTTTCGGGCGAGGCGCTCGTGAACGAGAGCTTGCTGACGGGCGAGAGCGACCTTATTAAGAAGCAGCCTGGTTCTGAGCTCATGAGCGGCAGCTTTATCGACTCGGGCCTGCTGCGCGCCCGCGTGATCCATGTCGGCGCCGACAACTACGTGACTAAAATCAATAACGAGGCGAAGTACGTCAAAAAGGTCAATTCCGAGATCATGAACGCGCTTAACGCCATCGTGCGCTTTGCGAGCATCATCATGATCCCGCTCGGTTTGGCGTTGTTTGCCTCGAGTGTGAGCGAGCTGTGGGATGCCGCGGGAACCCCGGGCGATAGCGCGCTTTCGTGGTGCTTCTCCGAGCTGCTGGCTGGTCATGTGCCTTCGTCGGCGCTGCTGTCCACGGTGGGCGCTCTGCTGGGCATGATCCCGCAGGGCCTGGTGCTGCTGACCTCGTCGGTGCTTGCCATCGCCACGGTGCGCCTGGCCCGCCGCAAGGTGCTGGCGCAGCAGCTCTACTGCATCGAGACGCTCGCTCGCGTCGATGTACTGTGCCTGGACAAGACGGGCACCATCACGTCGGGCCGCATGGAGGTCGAGGGCACGTATCCGCTGCCGGTTGAGGGCGTGAGCCTAGACGCCGGCTCGGACGAGGCGGCCGTTCCCGTCGATACCACGGTGCTCGATTTTGCGCTGGCTAACGTCGCGCGTGCGACTTCGGCCGATGCCAACGAGACCTGCCAGGCGCTGCTCAACTATTACGCCGATCGCCCGGTCGAGGTGTCTGAGCCGCTGTCGGTCATTCCGTTCTCGTCCTCCAAAAAGTGGAGCGGCGCGTCGTTTGCGCAGGGCTCCTATGTGATGGGTGCGGCGCAGTTTGTGCTCTCCGATCGTGTGTTTTCGCAGGTCGAGAACCGTGTCGCCGAGCTTGCCGATACCCGCCGCGTGCTCGTGGTAGCGCGCGTGGACGGCTTTTCGCCCGATGGCGATATGGTGGGCGAGGCCGAGCCCGTGGGCTTTGTGACCATCCGCGACGAGATCCGTACTTCGGCGGCCGAAACCATCGGCTACTTTAACGAGCAGGGCGTGACCCTCAACGTGATCAGTGGCGACGACCCGCGTACGGTGTCGTCGATCGCGCGCGTGGTGGGCGTGCCGGGGGCGGACGCTTATGTGGACGCCACGACGCTCGATACGCCGGCCAAGCTCGATGCCGCAGTGGACCGCTACCATGTCTTTGGTCGTGTGACCCCGCAGCAGAAGCGCGAGCTCGTGCGGGCGCTCAAGCGCCGCGAGCACACCGTGGCCATGACGGGCGACGGCGTCAACGACGTGCTGGCGCTCAAGGAGGCCGACTGCTCCGTCGCCATGGCGGCTGGCTCCGATGCCGCGCGCAACGTGGCCGAGATCGTACTCGTCGACAACGACTTTGCCTCTATGCCCGCCGTGGTGGCCGAGGGCCGTCGCTCCATCAACAACCTGCAGCGTTCGGCCTCACTGTTCCTGACCAAGACGCTGTTCTCGATGGGCCTGGCGGCGCTGTGTATCGCGCTGCCGCCGTACCCCTTCGAGCCCATCCAGATGACGCTCATTAACTTCTTCTGCATCGGCGCGCCGGGCTTTGTGTTGGGCCTGGAGCCCAACAATGCTCGTGTGAAGGGTGCGTTTTTGACGAACGTACTCAAGCGTGCACTGCCGGCGTCGATTGCGGTCATTTTGGCTGCGGCGCTCGATATCTTTGTGGCGCGCGTGTTTGGCTTTCGCCAGCTCACGCTGTCTACGATGTGCCTGCTTACGTCGTGCGCGGCGAGCGTCAGCCTAATCTGGCGCATCTCGCAGCCTCTCACGCCCTTACGTGTGGTGCTCTTTGTGTTTGTAGTCGCCGGCATCCTGGTGGGCGTTATCGGATTCCCGGAGCTGCTGTCTATTGCCAACCTGTCGATGGGCCAGATGGTTATCTTGGCTGTTATCGTGGTCTTTACCTGCTCGGTGTTCTTTAAGCTCGCCACGATGATGGATTCGCTCAAGCCGCGTCGTCGTCATGCCGCAACTGGTTTTGGCCGTGGTGTGCGCGTCCACCTGGGTCGCGGTGGCGGCAAGGTGAGCTCGACGGGTTCGACGGCCGAGCGTTTTGCCAAGCGCGTCGCCGCCGACATGGCGCAGCGCCGCGAAGATCGCACCGCTCGCGAGGCCGAGGCCCGTGCACTCGAGGGCGTGGCCCAGGCCCAGCCCAAGAAAAAGAGGAGTACCGGAGCCAAGCGCTCTCGCGTGACCAAGTCCGCCCAAGGCATCAAAGTCTCGATGCCAAGCAAAAAGAAGAAGTAACTACGCGCCCTGGCGATGTTGAATTGGTGCCTTGCTCCTGTGGGGCCGTGGCGATGTTATGCTCTAACCTCGATTGTTTGAATTGCTTCGAAAAGAGGATGCCGTGATCTGTCCGCATTGCCTTAAGACTATCGAGGACGGCGCCTCGTTCTGCCCCTACTGCAACGCCTATGTGGGTCCGGGCGATGGCCCCGAGCACACCGAGTTCGTGTTCTGCGAGGGCTGCGGTGCCCGTCTTTCTCCGCACGATCGTACGTGTCCCAAATGCGGACGCCCCGCTCCGGGTATCCTCTCCGAGGACGCGGCCGCATCCGACCTGGCAGCGGGCCGCACGGCGGGCTTTCCGCGCCTAACGCAAGAGCAGATCGATACCGAGGTGCCGCATGCGCCCGCCTCAGCTGCCGCGGTTCTTTCGGACGCCGCCGATCCTAACGAGACCTGCGTGCTGCCGGCTTTCGATAAGGATTTCGGTATCCCCAAGGTCGATATTCCCACGCCCGTTTCCCTGCACGACGATGCTCAAAAACCCAAGCGCAAAGTGCATCCCGACGAGGACGCCTATCACAAGCACAAGCGTCATATCCCCAAGCCGCTCATCGTCATCGCGGTACTTGCCGTCGTTTGCGGCGGTGCCTATTGGTTCGTGACGACCGATCCCATGGGTGTCATGCCTGGCTTCTACGACCAGTTTGGCCAAGCTGCACAAACCACCTTCCCCACGCGCCAAAAGGGCGAGGCGACTGAGGACGATACCAAGCAAGACGATTCTGCCGAGGTGGTCCAGGAAGAAACCGTGCTGACCGATGATCAGCTCTATACCAGGCTCGACGGTCTGTATCAGACCATCGTGTCCTACGGTGACGAGGACCAGATCGGCGAGGTCATCGATTCCTTTAACAACGGCTATCTCCGAACGCCGCTGTCCACCCGTCAGGAGCTGTCGCAGAGTGCCTACGCCCTGCGCGACCAGATCAAAAAGACGCAAGATGAGCTCAACAACCTTAAGTACCAGGACGATACGGTCTATGCGGATGACATCGCCCACTTAAAGCAGCTTGCCGAGTGGATGTACGAGCGCGTCGACGTGATCTGCCAGAGTTGGGACATCTCGCTGGCCATTCCCGATGGCGAGTCGATGAGTTCTCACCAAAGCGAGATCCTGGCGCCCATCGCTCAAAGCGGCAACAGCGCGCTGAATCAGTACGACGCCAACGTGGGCTCCTGGAAGCCGCAGCAGCGTTCCTATAATTAATTCGCCATAGTCGGCATAACCTACGTGCGCAATTGATGTAAGCGCATGCTTATTGCTACAATTCTTACAAATATGCTTTAAACGCACGAGGAAGGAACCACATGTTTGGTTTTAAGAAAGAGCTCTACACGCCCGAGTATCAGCTTGCCGGCGACGAGTGCGCCGTTATCGAGACGTCGAAGGGTACCATCAAGGTCAAGTTTGACGGCGAGGGCGCTCCCATTCATGTCGCGAACTTCTGCGAGCTTTCTACGATGGGCTTCTATGATGGCCTTAAGTTCCATCGCTATGTGCCCGGTTTTGTCATCCAGGGCGGCGACCCCAATACCCGCGATATGTCCGGCGCCGACGTCGCCGCTGGTCTTGAGGGCCCCGACGGCATGCCCGGTACCGGTGGCCCCGGCTACTGCATCAAGGGCGAGTTTGCCACCAATCCGCGCAACAGCCATGTCGATGGTGCCCTTGCCATGGCACGCTCCATGGACCCCGATTCCGCGGGTTCGCAGTTCTACTTCTGCCTGGGCGCCCAGCATAACCTCGATTCCGGTTACACCGTCTTTGGTACCACGGTCGAGGGTCTCGATGTGATTTCGCAGCTGCGTGCCGGCGACGAGATCGTCCATGTCGAGATCGTTCACGAGTAAAGGGGACTTCCTTGAATAGCCAGCTGATTCAACAGGGCCGCGCCGCTTACCGCGCGGGTGATTTTTCCGCTGCAGCCCAGATGCTTGGGGCGGCAAAGACTCCCGATGAGATTATGGGCGAGGCCGATCACCTTCGTGGCAACGCCTTGATGCACCTGGGCATGTATGCCGAGGCCGCCGAGGCTTATGCTGCCGCCCTCAACGACGGCACCTACGGCAAGCGCGGCGCGCTGCTCACCAACCGCGGCAAGGCGCTCGCCGCCGTGGGCGACTACACGACGGCCGCCCAGGCGTTCTCTGCTGCTACGCAGGATGCTTCCTATGCCACGCCGTTCAAGGCCTATCTGGGCCTGGGCAATGCGCTGTTCCAGTCGGGCGATTATGCCAACGCGGGTACTGCCTTCCGTCAGGCTGCCATCGACGGCGCCAATCCGGCTCCCGCCGCCGCACTCGGCGAGCTCGGTCGTTGCTTCATTAAGCTCGGCCGTCCGGCGGATGCCGTGGAGACCTACCGCACGGCTATCGACTTTGCCGGCCCCCGCGACGACACGCGTGCGCTCAATGCCGGCATGGGTCAGGCGCTTTCTGCCGCCGGCCGTCCCTCCGACGCACTCGACGCCTTTAACGCCGCTACTGTCGATGGCATCTACCAGCTCACTTCCGAGCAGGCCGATGAGCTTGCCCGCGTGCATGATTCGCTTGCCGCACTGTCTGCCCAGACGGCTATGGCCACGGCTCCGGCGCCCGCGATGGACGCTCCTGCCGTCGATCCGCTCGATCCTACGGGCGCGACCGGTCAGTTTATGCCCGATCCCTCGGACACCGGCTTCTTTACGTTGTCCGAGTCCGAGATGGTCCAGCAGGACCGTCAGGACCGTAAGCAGGCCAAGGTCCGTCGTCGCCATCGCCACACGGGTCTCAAAGTCTTCATCGTGCTGCTTCTGCTCATTTTGATCGCCGCGGGCGGTCTGGGCTTTGCCTACACGCGCGGCTTTGGCTTCCCGTCCCAGGAGTCTGTCGTTACCGATCTGTTCCAGGCTGCCGGCGACGGTGACACCGCAAAGGCCGAGTCTTGCCTGGCCTCGAGCCTGTCCGAGGACGCCAAGTCGATGATCATCTCCTCGATTCCGCAGGGTGCCACCGTGTCCGTCGAGGGCATGGATCAGTCCATGACCGAGACGACCGCCAAGGTTAAGGCATCGCTGTCCAAGGGCGGCGAGCAGGAGTACACCGTCAAATTCGTGCGCTCCGACAACCATATCGGCTGGGCCGTTTCCTCGCTCGATATGGATTTCTCGGCTGCTGACAACCAGTAGTGACCTTATGGGATTTAGCTTTGCCCGGCGCTTCACCGCAAGTGAGGTGCCGGGCTTGCGCTAGTATCATGAACTAGTAGTTTTCCAGCAATCATCCAACACATCAGGAGTTGCGTTGTTTTCTTTGATGGATATGTTCTTCGGTAGCTATGCGGGCGATCTTGCCATCGACCTCGGCACCGCAAATACGCTTGTCTCCGTGCGCGGCAAGGGCATCGTCATCCGCGAGCCCTCTGTTGTCGCCATCGACAAGAACGACGAGCGCATCCTGGCGGTCGGTATCGAGGCAAAGCGCATGCTCGGCCGTACGCCCGGCAACATCGTGGCCGTTCGTCCCCTGAAGGACGGCGTCATCGCCGACTTCGATGTTACCGAGGCCATGCTTCGCTACTTTATCGACAAGGCTTCCGAGAAGCGCTATCCGTGGACCCCGCGTCCGCGCGTTGTCGTCTGCGTTCCCTCCGGCGTCACGTCGGTCGAGAAGCGAGCTGTCTTTGAGGCCACGATCCAGGCCGGTGCCCGCCAGGCCTACCTGATCGAGGAGCCCATGGCCGCCGCTATCGGCGCCGACCTGCCCGTCGAGGAACCCACCGGCTCCATGGTCATCGACATCGGCGGCGGTACCACCGAGGTCGCCGTTATCGCCATGGGCGGCATTGTCGTCTCGCAGTCCATCCGTATTGCCGGCGACGAGTTCGATCAGGCCATCCTCACGCACGTTCGCGATGCCTACAACCTGGCCATCGGCGAGCGTACGGCAGAGGACATCAAGATCAAGGTCGGTTCCGCCGTGCCGCTCAAGGACGAGCTCGACGTCGAGGTCAACGGCCGCGACGTGATCACCGGTCTGCCCAAGACCGTGCGCATCGAGAGCGAGGAGATTCGTCGCGCGCTCAACAAGCCGCTCGACGAGATGGCCAAGGCCGTCAAGGACGCCCTCGATGCCACGCCTCCCGATCTCGCCTCGGACCTTATGTACTACGGCATTTTGCTGACCGGTGGCGGCGCGCTGCTGCGCGGTCTCGACGTGCGCCTGCGCGATGAGACCGGTGTTTCGGTCAACGTCAGCCCCACGGCGCTCGATAATGTCGTTAACGGCTGTGCCCGCGTGCTCGAGGCCAATGCGTTTGATGGCGGCTTCGTCCAGACCAATGCTTAATTTCCAAAAGGTGGATTCCATTTGGCACGATCTTCGGGTTTCTCCACAAATCTGAATACCAAGCGACAATCAACGGGTATGCGCCCGTTGATTGTTTTCAGCCTGATTTCGGTGTTGCTGCTCACGTTTTACATCCGCGAGGGCGAGGCAGGACCGATTCATGCCGTGCGTTCGGGCGTAACGACGATTACCTCGCCGGTGCGCTTTGTGGGTTCGGCTGTGGCGGCTCCTTTCAATGCCATCGGCAACGTGTTCTCTAACCTTACGGCGTCGCAGGACACGCTCGACGAGCTCAAGAAGCAAAACGAGGAGCTGACCTCTAAGGTTGCTGAGCTCTCCGAGGCTCAAAAGACCGCCGAGCGTCTGGAGGGGCTGGTCGGGCTGCAGTCGACCTACAACCTCAAATCGACCGCTGCTCGTATCGTTGGTGCCTCGGGCGATGCCTGGACCTCGACCGTAACCATCGACAAGGGCTCTGCCGACGGCCTTACCATCAACATGCCCGTGACGAGTTCTGCCGGTGTTATCGGCCAGATTATCGAGGTATCGGCCAAGACCTCTACCGTGCGCCTTATTGGCGACGAGAACTCGGGTGTGTCCGCCATGGTACAGGACACGCGCGCCCAGGGCATGCTGCAGGGTCAGGCTGACGGCACGCTGCGTCTTGAGTACGTGAGCGTCGACTCCGATGTTAAGGTTGGCGACATCATCGTGACCTCGGGCATTGGCGGTGTATTCCCCAAGGGTCTACCGCTCGGCACCGTCTCGTCGGTTGAGAAGTCGGCAAACGACGTGTACTACACCATTGTGGTGCGCGCTCAGACCACGGCCGAGAACAACGAGGAAGTGCTGGTCATCACCTCGCTGACCGACGAACAGTCGGCCTCGGATGAGGACGTGAGCACGGCCAACAGCACACCGCAGGGAACGTCGCGCGATGCTGCGACCAAGACGAAGGACGAGAGCTCGGATGACAGTTCCGACACGTCCGAGACGACCGATTCCGGCTCGAGCGAATAGGGGGCATGTCCATGGATCTACACGAGCAGGGGATGAGCTCCCGTACGTTTGTGATCGCCGCCATCGTGTGCGTGCTGCTGCAGGCAGGCCTGGCACCGCAGATCTCCATTGCGGGCGGTCGCGTCAACTTCATGATTATTCTGGTGTGCCTAAGCGTGTTCTCGGGCGACCCGACCCGTGCCGTCGTGTGCGGTTTTTGCAGCGGCTTGTTTTATGACCTGTCCGCTGCCGTGCCGGTGGGCGTTATGTCACTCCTGCTGACCGTGGGTTCTTTTGCCCTGGTGCACAGCGCCGTCGGTCAGACGGGCGGTACCCCGAGTGCGCGCGGCGTCACTGTGGGCGCCTTCGCGCTCGTCATTAATGTGATCTACAGCATCATCTTGCTGTTTATGGGTTTGGAGACGAGCTTTGTCGTGGCGATCTTCGGCCATGCGCTGCCGTCCTCGATCCTGACGGGTCTGGTTGCCATTCCGTTTTTGATGTCTGGTGTCGTGCCGCAGTCCGGCTATGGATTCTCCGCGCGTGGCGGACGCCAGACGGGCATGCGCTTTAAGCCCAAGACCCGTAAGCTCAAATAGGGGAGGCCCGTAGATGTCTTCCCAGTTGACGGTTATTATCGCCGGTATCGTGCTGGTTGTGGCCATCGTGGTCGCGCTGGTCATCATGCGTCGTGGCGATTCCCGTTTTACCTACGATACGCAGCATGGAACGGCCCCGCGCGCCACCGAGGGCGAGGGCAATACCGCGGCGACCGCCTTTAAGGGCCGCTTTTCCATCCTCACCACGGGCGTAGGCGCGATGTTTGCGGCGCTTGCCATCAAGCTGTGGGGCATGCAGATGGTCTCGTCGGACTATTACGAGAAGCAGGCCAATAGTAATCAGACTCGTACCGTTACCACACCCGCTGTGCGCGGCCGCATCCTCGACCGCAATGGCGTGGCGCTTGTCCAGAATCGTCCCTCACTTGCTGTCGTGGCCTACCGCGACCTTGCCGAGGATGAGGTTTTAGTTCGCCATCTTGCCAACGTGCTCGGTATGCCCTACGTGGCGGTTCTGCGCAATATCCAGGACAATACAGAGGGCGCCCAGAGCCTGCATACCATTGCGACGGACGTCCGCCGCTCCACGGTTGCCTATATTCAGGAGCACGCCGGCGAGTTCCCGGGCGTCAAG
>URDZ01000080.1:0-9965 GCA_900546725.1 uncultured Collinsella sp.
CAATGGTATACGGGTGCATCATCGACGTCTTCAATACAGAAGATATCAGTGCGGAATGTTCCGGAGAGAAACCCCCGTCCCGCCCCCGGATTCCCTGCGTTTACGGCCTTGAGGTCGGCGGGCGGAGAACGTGGTTGTTGGGGATACGTATCCCGGTTGCTGTTTCGCGCTTTGCGCGAAAGGCGCGTTGCTTTGGGATGGGTGGGGAACGCGGTTGTTGCGGCAACTGGTCCCCACCATAAATTACCCTTGGCATACTTGCGCGAAAACCTGCCCGTGCTACACTTGCAATTGCTGTTTCAGGGCGGGGTGGAATTCCCCACTGGCGGTAAATCGGGCGGTGTCAAAGGGACGCCGTGGCGCAGGCGAGGACCTGCGTCGAGCCGATGAGTCCGCGACCCGTGTGTGCGTTGGTTCGCATGCCGGCTGAACTGGTGAGATCCCAGTACCAACGGTTAGAGTCCGGATGAAAGAGGCAGGTGATCTTATGTCTGAACAGTCGCAGCATATCCATTTTGAGAACACGAATAGGTGGAGCACCAAACAGCTCGTTACCATGGCGTTGATGTGCGCCTTGGGCGCCCTGTTTATGTACGTGCAGCTGCCCATCCTTCCTTCGGCGCCGTTTTTGACGTATGACCCGTCGCTGGTGCCGGCGATGGTGTGCGGGTTTGCATATGGCCCCGGTGCCGGCACCGCTGTTGCCGCCATGGCGATCGTTATCCACGCGCTTACCACGGGTGACTGGGTCGGTGCGCTTATGAACTTGGTTGCCACGCTTGGCTATATTCTGCCTGCGGCTATCGTCTACCAGAAGATGCACACCTACAAGGGCGCCGTGATTGGCCTGGCACTGGGCGTTATTGCCGCTACGGTGCTTTCTATGGTTGCGAATCTGACCATTGGCGTTTGGTTCTGGTATGGCTCGGTCGATGTGATCGCCCCGCTCATGATTCCTGCCGTGCTGCCGTTCAACCTTATCAAGACCGTGCTTAACTCGGTGTTGACACTGGCGGTGTATAAAGCGGTCTCCAACCTCATCACGCCTAAAAAGAACCAGGTCAAAGGCCGCGCATGATTGAGTGTCGGGGCGTTTCCTTTAGTTATGACGGTGCCGCACCGGCGCTCGACGGCGTCGATCTGAATATCGAGGACGGTGAGTTTTTCTGCATCCTCGGTGGCAATGGGTCGGGCAAGTCGACGTTTGCCAAGCATCTGAATGCGCTGCTGCAGCCCGATGCGGGCACGGTGCGCATTAACGGCATGGATGCGTCCGATCCCGAGCTGGTCTACGACATTCGTTCGACCGCGGGCATGGTATTCCAGAATCCCGATGATCAGCTGGTGGCAACGCTTGTCGAAGATGACGTTGCGTTCGGTCCCGAAAACCTTGGCGTGCCATCGGCGCAAATTGCGCAGCGCGTACGCGAGGCGCTGAAGGGTGTGGGCCTGGTGGGCTTTGAGCGCCACGAGACCCACGCGCTTTCGGGTGGCCAAAAGCAGCGCGTGGCGCTTGCCGGCGTGCTCGCCATGGAGCCGCGCGTTCTCATTTTGGATGAGGCTTCCTCGATGCTTGATCCGCGTGGGCGCAAGGGCCTCATGAAGGCTTGCCGCGCGTTGCACGATCGCGGCATGACCATCGTGATGATTACGCACTTTATGGAAGAGGCCGCCGAGGCCGATCGTGTCGCGGTGTTTCGGGCGGGGCGCGTTGCCATGCTCGGTACGCCCGAGGAAATCTTGACGCGAGCGGACGAACTTGCGCAGCTCAACCTGGATATGCCGGCGTCGTGCTGCTTAGGTGGGACGCTTCGTGCGAAGGGCGTGCCCGTTTGCGCGCAGGTACGTGAGGCGGATATGGTCGCCGAGATTGCGCAGACTTATGCCGAGCGAAGTGGGGCAGGCACCGCGGGGCAGTCTTCCGCATCCCAGTTGGAAATCGCTGACGGCACTGTTCCGGTAGACAACGAGGGCAACGCGTCGGAGCCCGTCATAGAGCTATCCCATGTTTCGTACAGTTATTCGCTGAGCGCCCGCGAGCGTCGCCGTTGGCACAAGCGCTCGGCCGCCGAGGGTTCATCGAACAAACAGGCTCTCTGGGGAAACGACCCCAGCAGCCCGTGGGCGCTGCGCGATGTATCGCTGACGGTGCGTCGCGGCGAGTTCCTGGGTTTGGCAGGTCATACCGGTTCGGGTAAGTCGACGCTGGTCCAGCATCTCAACGGTTTGATTCGTCCCCAGGAGGGAAGCGTTTGCGCGCTGGGGCTCGATCTGTCAAACAAGAAAGACGCCGCCGCGGTTAAGGCCAAGGTCGGCGTGGTGTTTCAATATCCTGAGCGTCAGCTGTTTGCCGAAACCGTGGCGCAGGACGTGGCGTTTGGTCCGCACAACCTTGGCTTGCCGCAAGATGAAGTCGACCGTCGTGTCGAGTCATCGCTCTCACGCGTGGGCCTCGACCTTTCCACGGTCGGCGACAAGAGCCCCTTTGAGCTTTCGGGCGGTCAACAACGGCGCGTGGCATTCGCCGGCGTGCTTGCCATGGAGCCCGAGGTCCTGGTGCTCGATGAACCCATGGCGGGGCTCGATCCGGCTGCGCGCAGGGATTTCCTAGGGCTCATCGATCGACTCCATTGCGAGGGCCTGACCGTTGTCATGGTTTCACACAGCATGGATGACCTGGCAAATTGTTGTGACCGTATCGTTGTGATGAACGAGGGCGCGGTGTTTGCCGAGGGAACGCCCGTGCAGGTGTTTGCGCATGCCGATGGGCTCAAGTCGATCGGCTTGGGCGTTCCCGCCGCCCAGCGTATGGCGCTGGCGCTTACGGAGGCGGGCGTGCCGCTGCGTCGCGGCGGGCTCTATACGGTTGAGTCGTTGGCCGACGAGTTGGCAAATTTGCTGATCGGTCGCTCAGACGGTTCTTCTAACGTCTCGGACATTGCTAAATCCAAGACGGTCGCGCGAGAGGAGGGCTGCTGATGGAGGCGTTTTCGTTTGGTAGTTACTATCCCGGCGATAGTGCAATCCACCGCCTGGACCCGCGAACCAAGTTGCTCTTGGGCTTTGTGTTTCTGATCACGACGCTCACGGTCAGTGGCTTCCGCGGACTGGCCCCTGTCGCAATTTTCGTCGTGCTGATCTATGCCGTGTCCCGGGTGCCGTTGCGCCGGGTCCTATCATCGATGGCGCCGCTGCTGGCAATCGTCGTCGTGGTCGCGGTGCTCAACTTGTTTACCGATCAGAGTGGGCGCATCTTGTGGCAGCTCGGTTTTCTGCAGATAAGCGAGGGCTCACTGCGTTCTGCCGCCTTTATGGCGTGCCGCCTGACGTTGATGATGGCCGGCATGAGTGCCATTACGCTCACTACGCCGACGCTCGATCTCACCGCGGGCTTTGAGCGTCTGCTCGCACCGTTTGCGCGTGTGGGACTTCCTGCGCACGAGCTCGGCATGATTATGGGTATCGCGTTGCGCTTTATGCCGCAGTTCGCCACCGAGATGAAGCAGACGGCCGATGCGCAGGCGAGCCGCGGTGCACGCGTAACGGGCGGTCCGCTCGGTGGCGTACGCATGCTCGGCAGTGTGGCGATTCCGCTGTTCACCGGCGTGTTCCGTCATGCCGAGACGCTGTCTGCTGCCATGGATGCACGCTGCTATCACGGCGAGCAGGGCCGCACACGTCTGCATGCGCTTGCATTTGGCCGCGGCGATGCGTTGGCTGCGGTGGTGACGGCGCTGCTGCTCATCTGCGTCATCGGCATCAATCTTCAACTTGTTTAGGCGCGATTCGAGCGCAAGAAAGGGGTCCCTATGACCGACAACGACCGCACGGCTCAGCTTGAGCGCGCCTGTTCGTATCTCAGGCGCATTCCGGCGTGGTATCTGGCCACGACCGATGTGGCCGACGGACATCAGCCCCGCGTGAGACCGTTTTCGTTTGCCATGGTCGATGACGGTAAGTTGTGGTTTTGCACGTCGCGCGATAAGGATGTGTGGGCGGAGCTGAGTGCGAATCCCAAGTTTGAAGTATCGGGCTGGAAGCCGGGGGAATGTTGGATCGTGTTGACCGGCGAAGCCGCACTTGAGGACGACGCAGCTGCGAGCGACAAGGTGCGTCAAGCGGGTTTTAAGCACATGGTGGGCATTGGCGAGCAGCACGATAGTGCCAACGACGGCCGCCTTGCGTTTTTCTCGGTCCGCAATATCGTCGCCCGCTTCTGTGATATCGACGGCAGCGAGGAGCGCCTGGAGCTCTAGCTCACACAAACCAGGCTCTCAAACTGGCTAGTACAGGAGGAAACGTGGACGGATTGAATACGGTTTTGGAGTATCTGACGTCGGTGCCGGCGTGGTACTTGGCGACGAGCGTGGACGGGCAGCCACATGTACGTCCGTTCTCGTTTGCACAGATTCAGGACGGTAAGCTGTGGTTTGTGACGGCGCGCACCAAAGACGTGTGGCAAGAGCTGCTGCAAAATCAGCGCTTTGAGGCCACGAGTTGGTGGCCGGGCCATGGCTGGCTCATCTTGCGCGGGCATGCGGGTCTGGATGACCAGGCCGCTCCCGATATGCGCGAGGCTGGATGGAAACATCTTGAGCGCTTGAGCGAGCACTATGAGGGGCCTAACGACCCCACGCTCGTCTTCTTTAGCGTGGAGGAACCCGAGGCCTTTATCTGCAATCACGACGAATGGGTGCCGGTCGAGCTCTAAACGAGTCTCTCAGCAAGCTTCGACAATTCAAATTCTCGCATATAGCGGGCCCCACATTGCAACGTCACCGTAAGGTGCACTGGGTAATATGGGGCCCGCTCCATTTGTCAATTCCTTCAAGCGAATGTGTCGGGAATGTTTCAATGCATGAATATGCAAGCCATTTACGTATTCATGCATCTTTTGGTGCTAAAGTTTCAACCCACTTCATAACGACCGCTGCGAAATGCGCATCGGTGCATAAATCGCAGACAAGGAGTCTGATATGTCTTTGAAGGTTGGAATCGTCGGCGCGGCTGGATATGCCGGAGCCGAGCTCATTCGCCTCGTGCTCGGTCATCCCGAGTTTGAACTTGTCGCCATTACGTCCAACGCCGATGCCGGCCAGCCGTTGTCTGCGGTGTACCCGAGCTTCACCGGCGTAAGCGATCTTGTCTTCACGACGCATGATGCCCCCGAGCTCAAGAACTGCGACGCGGTATTTTTGGCCGTGCCGCACACCGCCGCCATGGCGCAGGTGCCCGCCCTGCTTGCCGCAGACGTTTCCTGCTTTGATCTTTCGGCCGATTACCGCCTGAGCGATCCGGCCGTGTTTGAGGCATGGTATGCCGCCGAGCACACGAGCCCCGAGCTACTCAAGACACGTGCCTTCGGCCTGCCCGAGCTGTTCTGCCAGGACTTGGAGACCGCTGCTTCCAGCCATGCTGCTGGCAGGCCCGTGTTGGTCGCCTGCGCCGGCTGCTATCCCACCGCAACGAGCCTTGCTGCCGCTCCTGCCGTGCGTGCGGGCTGGGTGGCCGAGAACGGTCCCGTGATTGTCGATGCTATCAGCGGTGTGACGGGTGCCGGCAAGTCCTGCAACGCTCGTACGCATTTTTGCAGCGCCGACGAGAATTTGGAGGCCTACGGCGTGGGCAAGCATCGTCACACGCCCGAAATCGAGCAAATCCTTGGTCTAACAGATCGCGTCGTCTTTACCCCGCACCTGGCACCCCTCAAGCGCGGTCTACTCTCTACGGTAACGATGCCGCTTGCGCCGCAGGCTATCGATACCTTGATCCTTGAGGACGTTGTCGACTATTACAAGCAGTTCTACGCTGGACGCACCTTTGTGCGCGTGCTCGATGCCGGCCAGCAGCCCAAGACGGCTTCGGTCGTCGGCACCAACGCCGCCCAGATTGGCCTTGCGTTCAACAAGCGCGCGGGCGTGCTGGTGGCGACGGGCGCCATCGACAATTTGTGCAAGGGCGCTGCGGGCCAAGCAGTCCAGTGCGCCAATATCGTCTTTGGCTTTGACGAGCGACGAGGCTTGCCCACAGTGGCGTGCCCGGTGTAGCACATTCGATTGTTAACGATTTGGTAGTCGGGCATCGAGTGGGGCGCCACTTTTAAGCTGGTCTCATGATTGCGACTGGCATGGCGCACCAACCGATGTCCGTTTTTTGTTTGACATAAGGAGTCGTAAAGACGATGAATACCGACCTGATTGATATCAAGATTCGCGCCGTCGAGGGTGGCGTTACGGCAGCGGCCGGCTTTAAGGCCGCAGGCATCCATGCGGGATTCCGGAAGAATCCCGAGCGCTTAGACTATGCGCTCGTCATGCCCGATAAACCCTGTCCCGGCGCCGGCGTGTTTACGACCAACCGCTTTTGCGCGGCGCCCGTGCAGGTGAGCCGTGCCAACCTGGGCGGTGCGGACAAGGGCTACGGTATCATCGCCGGTGTTTCAATCAACTCCGGCAACGCGAACGCCGCCACGGGCGAGACCGGCCTTGCCTGCGCGCGCGAGACCTGCAACATCGCATCGCAGGTTATCGGCTGCGAACCCCAGCAGATCCTGGTTGCCTCCACGGGTGTGATTGGCCAGATTCTGCCGATCGACACGTTTGAGACAGCCATTCCTGCTGCCTACGAGGCGCTCTCCGCCCACGGTGGCGCCGATGCCGCTCGCGCCATCATGACGACCGACACGCACTCCAAGGAGTACGCCGTGTCCTACGTCAGTGAGGCTGCGGGTCATGCGGGCAATGTCTATACGGTAGGCGGCATGTGCAAGGGCTCGGGCATGATCATGCCCAATATGGCCACCATGATCGCAGTTATCACCACCGATGCCCCCGTCGAGCCTGCGGCACTTCATGCCCTGCTGCTCTCGACCGTCAAGCAGACCTTTAACAAGGTAACGGTCGATTCCGACACCTCGACCAACGACACCTGCATCATGCTTGCCTCCGGCGCCGCTGCCGCAGATGCCGAGCCTATCGTCGAGGGCTCCGATGCCTTCGACGAGTTGGCATTTGCCGTGCACGAGGTGTGCGAGAGCCTGGCGCGCAATATCGCCGCCGATGGCGAGGGCGCATCCAAGCTTGTTACGGTCAACGTTACCGGCGCCGTGAACGACGAGGAAGCCGATATCGCCGCCCGTGCCGTTGCCAACTCGCCGCTCGTTAAGACCTGCATCGCCGGCCACGACTGCAACTGGGGTCGCGTTGCTATGGCGCTTGGCAAGTGCGGCGTGAAGTTTAATCAGGAAGACGTTTCCATCGACATGATGGGCATGCCCGTCTGTCGCGACGGTCTGACTGTTCGCTTTGACGAGGACGAGGCTCTACGACGTTTCGAGGCGCCCGAGATCGTGATCTCGGCCGACCTGGGCGCAGGCGACGCGGCAACGACCGTGTGGACCTGCGACCTCACGCATGAATACATCTCCATCAACGGCGACTACCGTTCCTAGATTCCAGGCACGCTGCGCATCTTGCCGCGATTGCGGACAGCGGAGCACGGCGCGATAACGATACGAAAGACGAGGCAGATTATGAAATTCGCACGCGATTGTCGTTCGAGCGAATCCAACGAAGCAACCGCGCAGCTGCTGTTCGAAGCGCTGCCGTGGATTAAGAACCTGACCGGCAAGACGGTTGTTATCAAATATGGCGGAGCCGCCATGGTTGATGAGCAGCTGCGCCGCGACGTGATGAGCGACATCGTTTTGCTCAAGATCATCGGTATGCGCCCCGTCATCGTGCACGGCGGCGGCAAGGCTATCAACGAGGCGCTGAGCCATTACGATATTCCCGTCGAGTTTAAGAACGGCCAGCGCGTGACCACGCCGGCGACTATGGATATCGTGCGCGAGGTGCTGGGCGGCAAGGTTAACCAGGAGCTGGTTGCTGCCATCAACCACCACGGCAACCTGGCCGTGGGCGTGTCGGGCAGCGATGCCGGCACGCTCATCGCCGAGCCGCTCGACCCCGAGCTCGGTCGCGTGGGCAAAGTGATGCACGTCAACACCGACTATATCGAGCGCTTACTCGATAGCGAGTACATCCCCGTCATCGCTACCGTCGCGGCGGGGGAGGACGGCGGTTTCTTCAACATCAACGCCGACACCGCCGCCGGTGCCGTTGCCGCGGCGCTCCACGCGCATAAGGCGATCTTTTTGACCGATGTCGATGGCCTGTACAAGGACTTTAGCGACAAGGACTCGCTTATCTCCAACCTAACGCTCGACGAGGTTAACGAAATGCTCTACGGCGGCGAGGTCGATAAGGGCATGATTCCCAAGCTGCGCGCGGCCGTCGATGCGCTTACCGGCGGCGTATTTCGTGCCCACATCATTAACGGTACTACGCCGCATTCGCTGCTCCTGGAGCTGCTGACCGATGCCGGCGTCGGCACCGTGATCCATTCCACCGAGACGGCTTACGAGTTCGATACGCATCCGCATCCGCTTTCGACGTTTGCTGCGCGTCTGACCGAAAACCTTGACGAGGTCGAGAAGCTTCAGACGGTCTAGCTGACCCGCAGCCGCCCCATTCCTGCACCCATAGCCCCGCGCCGTCTGGCGCCCAACGAAAGGCATCCCATGTCACTTGCAGCTCAGCAATCGCTTGAATCCCATTACGTTATGCATACCTTTGGCCGCTCTCCGGTCGAGTTTGTCGAGGGTCACGGCATGAAGCTCACCGGCGACGATGGCCGTGAGTACCTCGACTTTCTTGCCGGCATCGGCGTGTGCAGCCTAGGTCATGGCGACCCGGCTGTGCTCTCGGCGCTCGAGGCACAGACCAAAAAGCTCATGCATGTCTCCAATTACTTCTACATTGAGCAGCGCGGACAGGTCGCGGCGCTGCTGTCCAAGCTTGCTAACGACGACGTAGATGGTGCGCGCGTGCTTGCCGATGCCATTGCCGCCGGCGATGAGACCACGGCAGCTGCTCTTGGTGCCCCGGCTGCGGATGAGCAGGTTTGGGAGACCTTCTTTGCCAACTCTGGCGCCGAGGCCAACGAGGGCTCGATGAAGCTCGCGCGCCTGTACGCCAAGCGTGCCGGTAATGGCGGCAACACCATCGTGTGCATGCGCGGCGGCTTCCACGGCCGTACGCTCGAGACCATTGCCGCCACCATGCAGGATTGGCTGCAGGACAGCTTCCGCCCGCTGCCGGGTGGCTTTGTGGCCTGCACGCCCAACGATGTCGATGAACTGCGTGCGATCTTTAAGCAGCTGGGCAGTGAAATATGCGCTGTAATGCTCGAACCGATCCAGGGTGAGAGTGGCGTGCACCCTATGACCGAGGAGTTTATGGCGGCAGCGCGCGACCTGGCACACGAAGTGGGCGCCGTGCTTATCGCCGACGAGGTCCAGTGCGGCATCTTCCGCTCCGGCAAGCCATTTGCGTTCCAAACCTATGACGTGGAGCCCGACATCATGAGCCTTGCCAAGGGCATTGCCGACGGCGTGCCCATGGGTGCCGTCGTGGCAAAGAAGGAGATTGCCGACGTGTTTAAGCCGGGCGACCATGGCTCGACCTTTGGCGGTAGCTGCTTGCCCATCGCGGCGTGTGCCGCGACGCTCTCCGCGCTTGTGCGTGGCGATTATGCCGAGCATGCTGCCAAGGTGGGCGCCTGTATGGAGGCAAAGCTCGCCAAGCTCCCGCACGTGGTTGAGGTTCGTGGCCGCGGCCTGATGCTCGGATGCGACTTGGATGACGCTGCGGGCGATGCGCATGATATTGTTGCCCGCGCGCTGGCCGCCGGTGTCGTGATTAACGCTACGGGTGCCCATACGCTGCGTTTCTTGCCGCCGCTCGTCTGCGAGGAAGCCGACGTGGACAGCCTGATCGAGATCCTGTCGGGTGTCTTGGGCTAACGCGGTGCGATAATTCAATTTGGACCGGGTTCCGGACTGCGGAAGGGTGGCGCGCGCAGACGTGGTGTAAGAGCGTCCTGAGGTCCGTCGCTGCAAGTCC
>URDZ01000081.1:0-9902 GCA_900546725.1 uncultured Collinsella sp.
CGACGCTGTTGCCACCCACATACGTCTCGACCAGGGTAAGGTCGGGATTGAACACAACAAAGTCGGCATCGCGGCCAGGCATAATGCTGCCACATTTATCCTCGACGTGAGCAGAACGCGCGGGTACCTCGGTCGCCATGCGAATGGCGATATCGGCGCTCGCAAGACCCCAGTCGACGATGTTCTTGACGCCCTGCGCGAGCGTGAGCACCGAGCCGGCGATAGCAGAGCCATCGGCAAGCCAGCAAAGGTTGTCCTTCATAATAACATCCATGCCACCGCTGGTGTACTTTCCCTCGGGCATGCCGCCGCAACCCAGGCAGTCGGTAATGAGCACCGTGTGCTGCCAGCCCTTGGCCTGCAGCAGCGCCTTGATGGCAGCAGGGTTAACGTGCTTGCCGTCACAGATGATCTCGGCGTAGGTCTCGGGCGTGGACATGGCAGCGCCCACGACACCGGGCTCACGGTGATGCAGCCCGCGCTGGCCGTTATAGGTATGCGTAAAGCAGCTGGCACCGGCGTTGATGGCAGCGATGCACTCATCGTAGGTGGCGTCGGAGTGACCGATGCTGGTCACCACACCCTTGGCGTTCAGAGCAGCCGCATAAGCAGCGGCACCGTCGCGCTCGGCCGCCATGGCGCTCTTGACGATGCGACCACCCGCAGCCTCCTGCCACTGATCAAAGATCTCCTCGGAGGGATCGATAAGATAAGCGGGGTTCTGCGCGCCCACGTGCTTCATGGTAAAGAAGGGGCCCTCCAGGTAGATGCCCTGAATACGAGCACCGCAGAACTCGGGTCCACGCTCTTCTTCCGCCTGTGCAATGGCGGCGCAGGCGTCCTTAATCTGCTCCACGCCGTCGGTAAAGGTCGTGGGAAGCCAGCTGGTGGTACCACGACGTGCGAGCTCGGTCGAGCTGATGTTGATGCCCTCGGCATCGTTATCGGTCGTGGCATGGTTATAGAAGCCATGGATATGGGTGTCCACCATGCCCGGCGCAATCCATGTACCCGAATAATCTTTGATCTCACAAGCGGGCTCATCGGCCTGCCAAACGCCAAAGACGCCGTCTTCGACCATGAGGTAGCCGCCCAGCTGCGGCCCCGCCGGCAAAAAGAACTTGTCGGCCTTGATAGCATACGTGCTCATCTATGCTCCCGTACCCGCAGTGCATTTTAGGGCGGATCAAAAACCACTGCATTGTTAATTCGAGCGATTGTTCGTTGCCTTCTACCGCTTGGCACATTTTGCACCCGCCGCAAAACACGCCAAGCCGTTTATACCCAATAACTCTAGACTGCGCGGTTGTGGTAGACCTTGTACTTAAACTGGTCGGCACGCGCAACCGAACGCGTATACTCGATAACCTCGTTGTTCATGTCATATGTGGTACGAATCAAATCCAGGACCGGTGCGCCTTCGGCAATCTCGAGCAGACGAGCGTCGGAATGGCGGGCGATACTCGCATAGAATTCTTCCTCTGCCACGCGAACTTTCTCGTGAAAGTCCTGCTCGATCATGTCGTACAGCGATTTGTTCTCGATCATGGGGCGCTTAAGCGCAAAGAACTTGCGACTTGGCAGATATGTACACTCAATCATCAGCGGCACACCATCGGCTATACGCAGGCGCTTGATCTTATACAGACGCTCGCCCAGGCGCGCGTTCATCTCTACGGCAATATTCTTGTCAGCCTCGACCTCGGTAAACTCGAGAATCGTTGTCTTGGGCACACGGCCGATCGCCTTCATCTGCTCGGTAAAGCTGTATGTCTGCGTGAGGTTTGCCGTTTGCAGAGAGCGGTCGCACACCATGGTTCCACGGCCGCGCTGACGAACCACCAAGCCTAGGCGCTCAAGCTCCTGTAGGGCAAGGCGAACCGTCGTACGCGAGAGCCCGTAGCGCTCCGACAAGTCACGCTCAGACGGCAAATAGTCGCCGGGTCGAAGCTCGTGATCGATTTTATCGGTCAGCAAATCGACGAGCTGATCGTACAGAGGTTGTTTGCGCGCTCCCATTGCCATAATGATACCTGCCGGATAAATGACTCGAAATTGGTTGTAACCAGACACCACGTACTATAGCAGTTTTAATGGAATAACAGCAGGTCAACCCGCAAATTTCGATATTGTTTGCCGGATGATAGTCTGCGCACTGTAATACCAATTACATCGCTGCATCAAGTATTGAGGTAGCAAAAAGGGCCGCCCCCGCGGAGCGGGACGACCCTTTGCAAGACAGATACGTCTTTGAGGCTTAGAGAAGCTTCTTGAGCTCCTCGGCAACAGCCTGGACCTGCGTGCCGATGATGACCTGGGTAGCACCCTTGTCCATCTTCATGACACCCAGAGCGCCAGCCTTCTTGCAGGCAGCCTCGTCGACCAGATCGGAATCGCCGAGCTCGAAGCGCAGGCGAGTAGCGCAGCAGTCAACGGTCTTGACGTTCTCCTTGCCACCGACGGCAGCGAGAACAGCGGCGGCCAGAGCGGCGAACTTGTCGTCGCCAGCAGCGGCGGGAGCGGAGGTCTCCTCGACATCCTCATCCTCGCGACCAGGGGTCATGAGGTTGAACTTGGTGATGGCGAAGCGGAACACGAGGTAGAAGACCACGAAGGCAGCGATGCCCAGCGGGATGATCATCCAGGTGTTGGCGGCAGCCGGGAGGCTAGAGGAGAACAGGAGGTCGGTAGCACCAGCGGAGAAGCAGAAGCCAGCACGGAAACCAACATAGTAGGTAACGATGGTGAAGATGCCGTACAGGGCAGCGTACACGACGTAGAGCGGGAAGCACAGGAACATGAAGCCGAACTCGAAGGGCTCGGTGACACCGCAGACGAAGGCGCAGATAGCAGCGGAGACAACCAGGCCGATAGCAGCCTTCTTGTTCTTAGCGGTCTGAACCATAGCCAGGGCAGCGCCCGGGATACCGAACATCATGCAGGGGAAGAAGCCGGACATGTACATACCGAGGCTCCACTTGACGTCAGCAGAGGTCTCGCCAGCCCAGAAGTGGGTCAGGTCGCCCAGGCCGATGGTGTCGAACCAGAACACGTTGTTCAGAGCGTGGTGCAGACCGGTCGGGATGAGCAGGCGGTTGAGGAAGGCGTAGATGCCAGCGCCGATGCCACCCATAGCAGCGATACCCTCGCCCAGAGCGACGAGCGCACCAAAGATGAGGGGCCAAGCGAAGAGCAGGACGACGGAGACGACGATGCAGATGACGGCGGTCATGATGGCGACGCAACGCTTGCCGGAGAAGAAGGCCAGCCAGTCGGGAAGACGGGTGTCCTTGAACTTGTTGTAGCAAGTGCCACCGATGATGGCGGACAGGATGCCGATGAAGGAGTTACCAGCGATCTTGGAGAACGCGATGCCCTCGGTCGTGGCAAGCCAAGCGGTCTGAGCATCGGCGTCCATACCACGAATGGTGCCAACAACAGCGGGGTTCAGGAGCTGCTGAATCATCAGGAAGGCGACGAGGCCAGCGAGGCCAGCGGTGCCATCGTGATCGTCGGCAAGGCCGACAGCGGCGCCGACTGCGAACAGCCAGGCCATGTTATCGATAAGAGCGCCGCCTGCCTTGATGAGCAGGAAGCCGGCGGTATAGGCAAAACCGGTGGTGTCACCGGCAGCACCCATGACTGCGGGAGCGAGCAGGTAGCCCACGCCCATAAGAATACCTGCGACGGGAAGCGCCGCGACGGGAAGCATCAGCGCTTTGCCGAGCTTCTGGAGGTACTTCACCCTATGGTATCTCCTCCAACCTTTCTTTCGTTGTTCACCAACGAGTTCCATGTCCGCGCCTTGTGCATACCGGCTTCTCCGCTTGCCGGCATTAGTGCGCAAACTTAGACAACCCAGTCCCTTTTCTCGGGTGCTGGTATGTACGGTAGCACACACTTAATTCAAACGTCCACCACATTTCGTTCAAATTACTATATCGTTGCCAAACGGTTATTTTTGGCCCGTAAACGGTAATTTACGCAGGTAGATGTGCTGCGTTTCTTTCATTACCAAACTAATTCTTAGCAATTTCCATTCGATTTCATCTCAAAAGTGGTTACTACCAGATGAACAGTGGTACCACATTGTTACTACCAGTTTGGCCGAAATCGTTTTCACTTTACATGAATAAAGTCTCCAAGAATTTGTATATAACCTCTCCCCTACCACCCTCTTCCCCGCCCTTCCCTGCAATGCAAAAAGTCCCCTAGAACGATGTCCGTTCTAGGGGACTTCATCAGATATTTCGGCTTCGTACTCGAAGGCTCAGGCAATCTTTACGCAAACAGGCCGTAGATGCTGATATTGGCCTTGGCGTAGAGGCCGTTGGCGTACTCGGTCCACTTGGAGCTGGCGCTCGAAGCCTGCGAGGAATACTGCTGATAGGCGGTGTAATAGGCGGTCATGGCCTGCTTATAGGTAGCGCTATCGGCCGTAAAGGCATCGTCAGCGAAGGCCTTAGCGTAGGTGCTATCGGCGTCCTTCCAGGTGCCCTTTTCGCTATCCCACTCGTCGCCTGCAAGTTTGATGATGTAATCGGCGTAGTCCTTGCTCGCGGTCTCCTCGTTGCCGTCAGCAGGCTCGGTCGGGGCGGTCGGCATGCTTGCGGAGCTGTCGCCGACCTTCTTCTTGTAGAGCTTCTGCAGCGTCGCGGACTGACGGACGATCTGCTTGGCCTGATCCTTGGACACACCATACTGCGTAGCCATGGTCTTGTAGTCGGAGGTGCCGATGGAATCCTCGGCGTACTTCTTCATCTCCTTGGAAGAGACGGTGATGCCCTCGTCCTCGGCAGCATCGAGCAGAATCTTGTTGCGCACGTAGGACAGAATGACATCGGCAGAGGGAGCGGTGTAGTTGCCATCGCCATCCTTGACGGTGTCGAGGCTGTACTGGCTCTCGATGGCCTCGCGCGCGGTGATGTCGCTCTTCTTGCCGTTGTAGCTGTAGCTTGCCACGGTCGAATCGAGCTGATCCTCGGTCAGGGTCGACGAGCCGACACCCTTGCCGCCAAAACCACCGTTGCCGATAAAGAAGCCGACCACAGCAGCGATCACAACTGCAACCACGAAGGCGGCAATCATCGTCTTCTTGTGCTTTGATGCATGGTCGTCCGCGTCGGAGTCGTCGTCCTCGTCCTGTTCCTCGGGTATGAGGTTTTCGTCGGCGGCGTCCGCGGCGATCTTTGCCTCCAGGCGAGCATCCTCCTCCTCGGCGGTCGTGCCGGCAGCAATGTGCTCGGCAGACGTACCGGCGACCAGGTCGATCTTCTCGTCCTCGTCACCGTCGGGGCCTTCGCCGCGCTCGATGATCTGGATGCCGTCGATCTCGTCCTTCTCGTCCTTCTTTTGAATCAGACCCATATCAGTTACTCCTTGTTAGGAAACATAGTCCGCAATAGAATACGCCCGACAGAGCGCCGGGCGTATTGATTCTCAGGTTATACGCAAACACTTAAGTACTATTTAGGCGTTTGCAGTGTGCATACCTTAGGCCAGGTGCGCGATAACGGCATCGGCAAAAGCTTGCGTGCCCACAGCACCCTCAACGGAGCCGGTCTGAGCACGACGCACGTCACCGGTAACCTGCTCGCCCTCGTCGAGCGTGGCAGATACGGCGGCGCGAATGCGATTGGCAGCGTCGTTCTCGCCCAGGTGATCGAGCATCATCGCAGCAGAGAGGATCTCGGCCGTGGGGTTGGCGATATCCTGGCCAGCGATATCGGGCGCGGAGCCGTGCGTTGCCTCGAAGATGGCGCAGTCGGCACCGATGTTGGAGCCGGGGGCCATCCCTAAGCCGCCCACCAGGCCGGCGCACAGGTCGCTCACGATGTCACCGTACAGGTTGGGCAGCACCAGGACATCGAAGTCGTTGGGGTTCTGGACCAGGCCCATGCAGGTGGCGTCGACAATCTTGTCGTTGAACTCGATATCGGGATAGTTGGCGGCCACCTCGCGCGCAACGCGCAGGAACAGACCATCGGTCGCCTTCATGATGTTGGCCTTATGCACGGCCGTCACTTTTTTGCGGCCGCAGCGGCGGGCGTACTCAAAGGCGTACTCCACAATGCGGCGGCTCTTGGCGATGGAGATTGGCTTGATCGAGATCGCGGAATCCGCAGCGAAGGTCTTCTGGCCCGAGCGCTCGACGAGCTGCGAGAGCTCCTCGACCTCGGCAGCGCCCTCATCGAACTCGATGCCGGCGTAGAGGTCCTCGGTGTTCTCGCGCACGATGACCAGGTCGACGTCGCGGAAGCGCGAGCCGTCGCCCGGCTGCGACAGGCAAGGGCGCACGCAGGCATACAGGTCGAAGTGCTTTCGCAGGGCCACATTGACGCTGCGGAAACCCGTACCGACCGGCGTGGTGATGGGGCCCTTGATAGCAACCTTGGTCTCGGCGACCGCGTCGAGCACGTGCTGAGGCAGTGGCGTGCCAAACTCGTCCATGACGCCGGCACCGGCCTCTTGGACGTTCCAGTTGATCTGGACACCGGTGGCCTCGACCACGCGGCGCATGGCCTGCGTAATCTCGGGACCGATACCGTCACCGGGAATCAGGACTACATCGTGCGCCATAATCTGTTACTCCTCGTCTTCGGCGGCCTCAGATTTTTTAACGCTAGCACGCTTCTTCTTTTTGGAGAGATCCAGGCCAAAACGTTTAACAAGCATTTCGCAAATCTCGCTCGAACGGGCCTTGAGATAGCTGCCCTTGCCGTTCTCGGCATCGAACTTAAGGCGCAGCGCAAGCTTCTCGGCGACCTCGGCGTCGATCTCGCCCTGGCCAAACTCGTACAGGCAACCGAGCATGTCGCGATACTCGAGGTCGCCGTGGTAGCACTGGATGGCCTCGTCCAGAATGGGCCAAGCCTCGCGCGAACGCTCGACGCTCGTGGCGCCCCACACGCACAGCAGGCGGAAGGCGGCATAGCGCAGCGTGGAGGAAATCTCGTCGAACAGCGCGGTCTCGGCGCCCTCAAAGGCATCGCCCAGCTGCTCGGGACAGGTAGTGGCGAGCGCCGCTAAGGCATCGAGAGCCTCCCAGCGGGTCTGAGCCTCGGGGCGGTCAAGTGCCTCGATCAGCGCGGGCACGCAGGGCACGACGCGCTGCGGATCGCGCTCGGCAAGCAGGTGCAGCACGCGGGCGGCAAACTGACGGATGCGGCGCGTGGGGCAGCCGAGCTCCTTGACCAGACGGTCGACGGCGTTCTCGTTCTCCTCTGCCAGCTGAAGCTGTGCCAGCTCCTCGTCGGTGAGCTGTTCTTCCTTGTTTTCTGCCATAGTTACCTCTTCTTACTATTTCTTAGCGTGCTTGCCAGCACCCTTGCTGTCATCGGTGACCGAGATGAGCTGTCGGTCGGCCGCGCCATTGCGGCGTGCGCGGCGACGCTCCTCGGCATCGCCCGCGTCGGCGGCGGCGCGGTGGGCCTTGTTGACGTTAAAGACCTCGTCGTGCTTGCGCCACGGACCGACGGACTCGCCAAAGCTCATCTTAAGGCCGGCGATAAAGCCGCCGAGCCAGCCGATCGGCGCAAACTGCACCAGCGGGAACAGCGAGAACACCCAGGTCAGCAGGACGACTGCCGCCGCTCCTGCAAAGTTGGCAATCCAGTAGTCGCGCTTGGTGATGACGCGCTTTTCGCACGCCCACTGGCCGCACAAAAAGCCGATGTAGATCGCAAAGAGAAAAAGCACCAGCGCAAGCACCACGAACGTCCAGCTCATGGGCGCTACTCCTCGTGATGATGGCCGCAGCAGCACTCGTGGCCGTCATCGTGGCCGTGGCCGCCGCAGCACTCGTGGTCCTCGCCGTGATGGTGGCCACAACCGCACTCGTGGTCGTCGCCATGCCCACCGCAACCGCAGCCTTCCTCGTGGGCACCGTGCTCCTCGGGACGATACTGCGACCAGTCCAGACCGGCGGCGATGGCGTCGGCCTCCTCCTTGTAGAGGACCGTGATGGCCTGGGTGCCCAGCTTGGCACCACCGATGGCGTCGAGCATGTCATAGAGCGTAAAGGCCACGTCGGCGCCGGGCAGCGCAAGCTCGCGGTCGTCGGCATAGGCGAGCGCCAAGCGCAGGTCCTTAATGAAGTGCTCAACCATAAAGCCGGGCTTGTAATCGCCGTCGAGCGCCTTGGGCGCCAGGCTCTCCATAGCGCCGGACTTGCCGGTGCCGCCCAGGATCATCTGACGGGTCTTCTCCAGATCGAGGCCGCTCAGCTCGGCAAACGCCATGGCGTCTGCCATGCCGACCATGCAGGCGCCCAGCGACACCTGGTTGGCGAGCTTGGCAGCCTGGCCCTTGCCGGCGCCATCGAAGCAGCAGATGTTGGCCGCAAAGGTGGAAAGGATATCGCGAACCGGGGCAATGTCGTTCTCGGTGGCGCCCACGATAGCCGTGAGCGTACCGGCGATAGCGCCCGACTCGCCGCCGGTGACGGGGCAGTCAAACGCCATGCGGCCGGAAACCTGGGCAGCCTCGGCAATGTCGCGCGCCAGCTCGGGCGAGCTCGTGGTGAGGTCGATCAGGACCGCGCCGGGCTTAGTGCACGCGAGCAGGCCGTCGCCCGCCAGGTAGAGTTCCTCGACCTCGGAGGGATAGCCCACCATGGTAAAGACGACATCGGCGTTCGCCGCGGCATCGGCCGGCGTATCTGCCCAGACGGCGCCGCGCCCGATAAGCGCTGCGGCCTTGGACTTGGTGCGGTTGTTGACCGTGACGGAATAGCCGGCGTCCAAGATGTGGCCGGCGATGGGGGCACCCATGATTCCGGTGCCGATGAATGCGACGGAGAGCTTGTTTGCCATGAAACCTTTCCTTTTAGGTTGGGTGTTGTTACCAGGTTAAATACTCGGTGCCAACGCTTGAGCTGCGGGGCGCCCGCGGTTGTAACGCCTGCCTACTCGCCTCGCACACGGCGCGCGATGCGGTCGGAAAGCGAGGCTTTCTCGGCACGATTCTTGCCCCAAAACGCGCAGGCCACCATGCCGGGGCCCACGTGCGAGCCGATGGTAGGACCGACGGAACTACGGATGATGGTGACGTCGGCGCAGCCCTCCTCCTTGCGGATGGCGGCCTCGAGCCAGTCGCCGTCCTTCTCGGCATCGGCCGTCATGATGGCGATGGGCATGGTGCGATCGGGCACATAGTTCTCGCGGAACGACTTGAGGATGGACTTGAGCGCCTTCTTGCGGCCGCGGTTGACGCCGATCAGCGACAGCGAGCCGGCAAGGTCGTAAGAGAGCTCGGGCTTGACGTCGAGCTTTGCCGTGAGCTGTGCCGCCGCAGGCGGAATGCGGCCGCCGGCAGCCAGCGCGTCAAAGCTCTCGAGCGTAAAGTAGCCGTGGACATAGGTCTTGGCCTCGTTTGCCCAGTCGACCAGCTGTTTGGCGGTGAGTCCCGCCGAGCGTTGACGGACGGCCTCGAGCGCCAAGAGCTCGCCGGTCGCACAGGGCAGAGCGTTGTCGACCACGTACAACTCAAAATCGGGATACTCGGCGCGCACGGCATCTGCCGCCTGGCACGCGGAGTTGTAGCTCGACGACAGCGCCGAGGTAAAGCACAGGTAGACCGTGGGCGTGCCCTCTTTGGCGCACTCGGTAAAGAACTCGATATAGCGACCGAGCGACACGGCCGAAGTGGACACGCGGGCACCGGCGCGCATGCGGTCGTAGAACTCCTTGGGTGTGATGCTCGACCAGATGTCATCCGTGCGCTCCTCGCCATCGATAATGAAGGGGAAACCCAGGATATCGACATCGAGGTTCGCGGCGACCTCGGGGCTAAAGTCGCAGCAGGTATCGACGACGATGCGGCAACGGTCCGAATGACCGGCGGATGCGGCCTTGTCCATCAAAGCGACTCCTTACGTAAAAAGGCGGCCACCCGCATGGGAT
>URDZ01000082.1:0-9806 GCA_900546725.1 uncultured Collinsella sp.
GCCCGAGAAGCCACCGCCTCCGCCTCCGCCGCCCGAGAAGCCACCGCCTCCGCCGCCGCTCGAGCTGTCGGAGCTCGACGCCAGCTCACGGATGCTCTCGTGATACACGTCATCGAACGAATCGAGCGGAGACTCGTTGCCGTAGTGATGGTAATACCACCAGTAGCAGGGGTAGTTGTCGTAGAAATCGTCGCTGTTGCGCAGGTCCGCAGGCACGGCCTCGGCCAGCTGTCGCAGCACTTCTTTCGAAACGCCTAGGGCAACGCCCATCACCAGCAGCTTGTTCCACAGCACCAGATCGCCGGGGACGGCTTCCTTTAGACGCGTGAAGTCCTCGAGCCAATGCTTAAGTGCCTTGCAGCGAGCCGCCACCTCGGCGCCCTCCGGCGTAAAGCGGCGGAACGTAAGGCCCACGCCGATACCCACCAGCACAATCGGCACCGAGATAACCGCGGCGGTAATGTTCGCCTGTGCGCCATCGGTAAAGAAGATGGATCCCACGGGAACAAAGGCAACCAGGATACCAAGAACCAGGCAAAACACCATTGCAACAATGCCGTCCGAGGCAACGTACTCGCTATCGGCCAACTTGCCCTTAACGGTGTTCTGATAGTCCTCGAGCTTATCGCCCACGGGCGTAGCGTGTTGCTTGACGTAGTGCTGCAGCTCGTCAAACGTGCGCGAGCGATCGCCGTTCTCGTCAGGCTTAGCACCGGCAAAGAAGACCTTGAGCACCATGTGGTCAATGCCCTTGGCCGACTTCCAGCCCGCATCGCTCACCGTCACGCGATACGTCTGCTCTTCTTTTTCACGCCCCAACAGACCCTTCTTGGCCTTGGTCACGGTCGCCTGCTCCAGCTTGATCACACGGTCGTCAGTGAGCTTCATGAGCGTGGCGATATATGCCTGATCGGGCACCTCGTTCCAGCTCATGAGGGCCGAAAGCACGGCGGGATGGTCGGCCGAGGGCACATCGCGGAAATATTCGTCCTGGAAAAGCGGCTTGGGCTTGCGCTTGCGCAGCTTGAGCATAACGATTGTGCCAGTAAAGGCCACCGCCGCAACAACACTTAGCACGGCAAGTGCATTGGCAATCATGCGAGCGTGAGCGCGGCGGGCGTTAGCTTCGTCGGCCCATTCCTTCTCTTCGCTCAGGATCGTTGACATGCGCTCTTCGCCCGAGGCGGCAAGCTGCGGCACCCAGTCGCTGGGGAAGGCGATGCGTGCCTCGGCGAATTCGCCCTGATGCACGCAGGGAATGGTATAGGTGACCATGGGTGCGTCCGCATCGAGCGATACATCGCCCGTCAGCGGGCCGTGGCCCCATGCGCGGAAGTTATCGCCCTTGACGGCCGCCGTCCCGGCAGCGGCATTTGCGAAGCGCACTTCCATCTCGACATCGTCGGAATCCGCAGACCAGCCGTCGCCCACGAACTTCCAGTAGAGCTCGGCGGTATCGGCCCAGTTCATAACCGCACCGGTCATGGTGTAGCTCACGTAATAGATCGCGCTGTCGCCGCTCTCGTGGGGGCTGAACACCTTAATCCTTACGCCGTCACCGGTCTGCTCGACCGTGTAGACGCCAGAATCGCCCTTGTTCGCGCTATCGACTTTGTTAAACGCGGTGTCCTCTTCCTCGACACTCAGCACGTCGACGCCCGCCGTGCCGCCCTGCTGGTTGGTGCCCGTATTGATCTCCCAAAACACGCCGTTGATGTCGTCGTCGAAATCAAACTGGCGTCCCTCGACAACGGTCAGCGATCCATCGGCCTCAACCGTGGCACTGATATAGGTTTGGGTCATGGAATAACCGTCGGCGTGTGCGGCGGCGGGCAGTAGCAGCAATGCAAGCGCGACGAGTGCGCAGACGGAAGCAAATCGCGCAAACAGGCGGCGCTGCCGACAGGTTTTGGCAACGGGGTCGTTCATGGGCACATCCTTTGTCTGTGATACCAGCAACGCCATTGTCCCACGTTTACGGGCGCACATGACGAACATCTAGGCCAGCGGAGTATCAAACGGGACGAAAGTCACGCCCGCGGCCGGCACCTGGGGACGTTCCTTATCTGCCGGCAATCTGGGACACTCCTTGGCATGGCCTGCGCCAGCAATAGATACCACTTCACAGCTCTGTCACAGGTGTAGCGGCTTTGTGTGGGTGCGGCACGCGCTGATTGAGCCGCCAGCCGAGGGGCATAAAGCAGTTGAGCGAAAACGGTTTGCCCCTTTGCCGTTCGCTCGAGGATCATGTCCCCCTTTTCCGCGGAAACCCCGGCAGTTGCGAAGAGCTGCCGGGGTTTCTGTCGTTTGTGAGGCCAAGTCGGTACGCAGCGATCGAGACCTTGAGCCGCAAACCCACCGTGCGCAATGCGCACCGCCGCCAACTTGTGAGCGCGGCAATGCCTTCCCTGCCAAGCCCCGCGCTATACTCGTCCGCATGGATATCAAAACACGCAACATAGCAACGCCCGCCGCGGACGCGGGGGCGACGCCACCCGCCTCCGCCCCCGCGCCCGTCGTGGGCCGTTTCGCCCCGTCGCCCTCGGGCCGCATGCACCTGGGCAACGTGTTCAGCTGTCTGTGCTCGTGGCTTTCGGCCCGCAGCCAGGGCGGCGGCATCGTGTTGCGCATCGAGGACCTGGACGATCGCTGTAAGCGGCCGGAGCTTGCCGCCCAACTGATTGACGACCTGGCTTGGCTGGGGCTCGAATGGGACGAAGGCCCCTACTACCAGCATGATCGCCTAGACCTGTACGAGCGTGCTCTGCATCAACTGCAAGACGCCGGCCTCACCTATCCCTGCTTTTGCACGCGCGCCGAACTCCATGCCGCGAGCGCACCGCACGCGAGCAACGGCACGCCCATCTACCGCGGCGCCTGCCGAGGCCTTTCTGCCGAAGAGGTTGCCCGCCGCAGCATCCTGCGCGCTCCGGCCACGCGCCTGCGCGTGCCCGTCGTCGACGACCTCGCAGACGACGTGATCGAATTCGTGGACCGCACGTACGGAGCCCAATGCGAGGCACTCGCCACCGAGTGCGGAGACTTTTTGGTGCGCCGCAGCGACGGCGTGTTTGCCTATCAGCTGGCCGTGGTGGTCGACGACGCTGCCATGGGCGTCACCGAGGTTGTGCGCGGATGCGACCTGCTGGGCTCCACGCCGCGCCAAATCTACCTGCAGCATCTGCTGGGACTTCCAACGCCGCACTACGCACACATTCCGCTGCTCATGTCGCCGGATGGCCGCCGCCTTTCCAAGCGAGACCGCGATTTGGACCTGGGCGAACTACGCGCACGCTTTGGCACGCCCGAGACGCTGCTGGGATGGCTCGCCGGGCAAACGGGCATCGCGCCGGACGCCACACCGCGCTCTGCCGAGCAGCTGGTCGAGCACTTTAGCTGGGATGTTATCCGTACGCATCGGGAGAACATCACTGTAACGGTCGAGTAGCCAGCCACCCCGCCTCTACGCAACATCCCAGGGCTGGAGTTCGTCACCCAAGCGAACGATGCAGTCATAGAGCACGGTGTGGCGCTCGGCCGGGTTGGCATCCCGATGAAAATGCCCGTAGTACCAGCGCTTATAATCCAAGCGGTCTTCCAGCTCATCGAAAAATGCAGTAAGACGATCAACGCCGGGGCAATTCCAGCCGGGTGCCGGATAGAGCGTGGGCGAGAGCATGCGCGTGGAGCAGGTGTGGGTGATTACGTAGTCGACCTTCCAACCCACGCTGTCGAACCTTGCCCGCGCCTCCCCAAAGTTGCGCTCGTCCGGCAGCTCCTGCGGCCACCAACTGGAATACGGCACGCGATATTCCTTGTCCACGCTCGTGGCGCCGCCCATGGTAAAGATCGTTGAGCCGTCGAGTTCAAAAACCTCGCCGCGCGTCAGGCGCCGTATGGGCGAGGTATCCGACAGGCGCTGCGTCAGCCCACCGTGCCACAACTCCATGGGTCGCTCCGCCCAGTGATCGAAACGCTCGTGGTTGCCGTCGACAAACAGCACGGTGTAGGGGCGCGACTCCAGCCAAGCAATATCGGCACATTCCTCGGCAGAAAAGTCCCAGGGAAAGCCAAAGTCGCCCGCGATGATGAGATAGTCGTCGCTCGCCAGGCTATCCCCAAGCTCCCAATCGCGGAGCTTTTGCATGTCAGCGCCGCCATGGACGTCGCCCGTCACATAGACCGTCATCGAATCACCACTTCCCCGTAAGTCGCTAGCCCACATTCTGCACGATCACTAAGCCAACCGTTCCAACCCTTAGGGCTTACCCCTCGTTCTTCCATCCAAACGGGTCAAGCACCCAAAAAACCAGATCGAGCACGCCGCCGGTCATCATGGCGCCGGCAAGGGCCATGCAAACGTGCAGAGAGACGGCACTTCGGAGCACGTCGAATGGCCCCAAAGAAGCCAGCAGCGCGACCGCTGCGCCGGCTACGCACAGCGCGAGGCACGGCCCCGCGTCCTTAACGCACTTCTTTGCGAGATGCTTTGCGTTGTCACTCATCAATATCGAACTCCTTAGAGGGTCGTTGTTTGGGTACATGCCTCCGCGGCAGAGCAGGGCGGCAGGGTAAGTGTCACATGTCGTGCGGACATCAATGGAGAAACCGCCTGCTCGACCAACCTTTGACGCCGTTTTGCACCGGCACCACATCCCCCGCTATCGAGGTCTAATACTTTTCCCACCGCTACCCAAAAACTCATCCAACATTAATCTTGGCTCAAGAATCGCTTAATCTATAACCTGCACTATAGAGTTCGACCAAGGGCGGGGCGGCGCCACGCAGGCCGCCGAACGCAACGCTCGCGCCCGGGTAGATCATCCGGCGTCGCGCCCATCGAACGAAAGGACAGGTCATGGACGACCTCGAAAAAGTTGAAACCATCCGCACCAAGTGCAACGTGAGCTACACCGATGCCAAGGCCGCGCTCGACGCCGCCGACGGCAACGTTTTGGACGCCATCATTTGGCTCGAGTCGCAAGGCAAGACCCAGACCACGTCGGCGCACGCCGCCACCGAGTCCGCGCCGGTCGACGAACCCTCGGCCGAGATGGTCGCCGCGCAGGCCGCCTACGAGAAGTCGAGCGAAAAGACCGACTTCTCCAAGAAGATGGACAGCGTGTGGGAGTACCTCAAAAAGCTCTTCCGCCTGAGCCTGGACACCAAGTTTATCGCCACGCGCCGCGATGCAATCATCCTCAACATCCCCATCCTGATCCCCATCATCGCCCTGTTTGCCTGGGGCGCCACGATATGGCTGATGCTGATTGGCCTGTTCTTTGGCATGCGTTACCGCATCGATAGCGACGGCGACGTGCCCGGCAGCATCAACAACCTTATGGATCACGCCGCCGACGCCGCGGACGACATCAAGCAAAATCTGAACGACGACAAGTAATCGCAAACGGGGGCACGCATGGCACGGATCCTGATCGTAGAGGACGAGGAGAAAATCGCCCGCTTTGTGACGCTCGAGCTGGAGCACGAGGGCTACCAGGTGGAACACGCCGCCGATGGCCGCACCGCCGTGGACCTGGCGCTGGAGCGCAACTACGATCTTATTCTGCTCGATGTGCTGTTGCCGCAGCTCAACGGCATGGAGGTCCTGCGGCGCGTCCGCAAGCACAAGGATGTGCCGGTGATAATGGTCACCGCGCGCGATGCCGTGATGGACAAGGTGGCCGGGCTCGATGCCGGCGCCGACGATTACCTGACCAAGCCGTTTGCGATTGAGGAGCTGTTCGCACGGATCCGCGTGGCGCTGAAGCGCTCGGAGGCCGTGCGGGCGGCTTCGGGCGTTGGCGGCGCCGGTGCCGGGGTGGGTATGGCGGGCGGCGCGGCCGGGAACGCCGCTGCGATGCCCCCGGTCAGCGGCTCGACCCAGGCATCCGCCTTGCCCTCCCCCGCCGCACTCACCGTGGGATCGGTCGTGCTCGATCCCGACCGCCGCGAAGTCACGGTCGGAGGCTCACCCATCGTGCTCACGGCCCGCGAGTTCGACGTCCTCGCCCTGCTTATGGCGCATGCCGAGACCGTGCTCACGCGCGAGCGCATCGCGCACGAAGCGCTGGGCTACGAATACGTGGGCGACACCAACAACGTCGACGTACACATCGCGCACCTGCGTGCCAAGATCGAGGACGCCGGCAGCGCCCGCATCATCCAGACCGTGCGCGGGGTGGGCTATGTCTGCCGTGCGTAACGCCGAGGCCAAGCGCGTCACCTCCATCGCCCGCGCCATCAACTGGAGCTATATGTGGCGCCGTCTGATGAGCTACATCTGGCTCGATCTGTTGCTGGTAGTGATTGCGGCGGCGATCCTCGTCTATGGATACAACCAGACACTGCCCGACGACACGTTTGCCGCAGGATGGATCCCCGGTGCCACCGTTCACGGCATGTCGCTGACGCCCGCGCGCGGCTGGGACCCGACAACGCTCACCTATACCGTCGAGCTTGCGCGCACCACCAAGACCTTCCCCCTCGCGCAGGACCTCGTCGCGCTATGGCCTCTCTACCTTGTCGTTGTGGGTTGGCAGGTCATCAGCGTGCTCAACATGCTCGGCGGCGCCCGCCGCGTGCGCCGCACCATGGCGCCGCTCAACGATCTGGCCCTGCGCGTGGACGAACTCGGTCGCATGCAGCTCTCCGGCGGCAAAATGGAAACACTGGAGCAGGCCATCGCGCGCGCAAGCGTCGACTCGCCGAGCGTCACCACCGGCGACGCCGACCTGGCAAGCATCGAGGTCGCGCTCAACCGCCTGCTGCGCCAGATGCAAGAGGCCAAGCTGCAGCAGATGCGCTTTGTCAACGATGCAAGCCACGAGCTACGCACGCCCATCGCGGTGATTCAGGGCTACGTAAACATGCTCGACCGCTGGGGCAAAGACGATCCGGACGTGCTGGCGGAGTCCATCGCCTCGCTCAAAGCCGAAAGCGAGCACATGCAGGAGCTCGTGGAGCAGCTGCTGTTTTTGGCACGCGGCGATGCCGGGCGCACGGTCCTGCGGCGCGCGCATACCAACCTGGCAGCACTGGTCGGCGAGGTGTGCGAGGAATCGCAGATGATCGATACCGAGCACCCGTATCGGCTAGCCTTTGACGCTGCGCTTGCCAGCGACCCGCGCTGCGACGCGCCCGTCGACGTGGCGCTCGTGAAGCAGGCTCTGCGCGTGATCGTGCAAAACGCCGCCAAGTATTCGGACGCGGGCACGACCGTCACATTTGGCATAGCGCCGGATGCGGGCGCGGACAAGATCGACATAAGTGTTGAGGACGAGGGCATCGGCATGAACCAGGAATCCGCAGCTCACGCGTTTGAACGGTTCTACCGCGCCGACAACGCACGCGATGCCGGCACGCAGGGCTCGGGTCTGGGGCTTGCCATTGCCAAGTGGATCGTCGATAGCCATGGCGGTGTCATTGGCGTGACCTCAGTCGAGGGCGTCGGCAGCCGCTTTACGATTCGCCTGCCGCGCTAGGAAGCCCCTCGGCATAAATAAAGGGATAGGGCCACGCAGCCCTATCCCTTTTTGCTAGCTATGACAGCTTGTGCGTTACTCGCGGCACAGGTGCACGGCGAAGCCGGCGAACTCGCGCTTAAAGTACACGAGCTTGGTACCACCGTCGGGTAGCAGCGCGCGCGACTCCTCGTTGACCTCGAGCCCGCGCTCGGCAAACCACTTCTCAGCTGCATCGATGTCGTTAACGGCAAAGCCGATGTGGCCTTTGGTGCCACGACCGTTCTGCTTCATGACCTCGACCAGCGAATCGTTGAAGTACGAAACCGGGGTCTCGATAACAGGCAGGCCCATCATCGTCGAGAACAGCTCCGCGATCTCCAAGGCGTCTGCCGGGTCGGCGGCGTTAATGCCCACATGGGCAACGCGCATGCCAAAGAGCTCGACCGGGTTGACGTTCTGCTCACTCATACAGGCAGTGCCTACTGAGCCATGACGTCGAGAACGGCCTTCTCGGCAGCGACGCGGTTCATGCCGGTCATGAAGGGCACGCCACTCACGTACGGGCAGGTGAGGCCCTCGGGGGCAACGGTGGTGGCGATCAGCAGGTCAGCGCCCTCGTCGCAGTAATCCTTGGCCTCGGAGATGGCGCACTGCACGATCTCGTACTTGTCGGCATAACCGTTGGCGTCGAGCAGAGTAGCGACCTTCTGGGCAACGAGCGTGGAAGTAGCAGCGCCAGCACCGCAAGCCAAAACGATCTTCTTCATAGGTAATGTCTCCCTTCATGGTTTACTTTAGGTAAGTGTACCGCAGCGAGCGATGGCACTCGGCCTCGATGAGCTTTTATGCCAGTTTGCTTGCGCGCTGCGTATAATACATCTAGTACGTGTTGTCATACCGCTCGCTTTATGAGCGACTAAGGACCCTAATATGCCCGATTCCCGCACACTCTGGACCGCCGTCGTTATCATCTGCATCGCCGTGTCGGTGTTCTTTAGCGTCAAAAAACGCACCACGTTTAAACGCCTGCAGCAATTGATGGCCGCCAAGCAGTGGGACGAGTTCGATCGTTTGCTCGACGGCAAACTCACCAGCATGCTGTACCCGCGCTACAACCGCGACTACCTGCGCCTGAACTCCTATCTGCTGCGCGAGGACCATAAGCGCGCCGACGAGATGTTCGACCTGCTACTGGGACTCAACCTGCCCAAGATGCAGCGCGTCGACCTGGTGATCAAAGCTTTTAACTACTACGTTGGCCAGGAGGACCGCAAAAAGGCCAAGGAGTTGCTGCACGAGATCAAGGGCTTTGAGGGCGGTCAGGCCGAGGCAGTCGCACACGAATGCCAACTGATGTACGACACGATGATCCTCAAGCGCCACAACGACATTCCCGAGCTGGAGCGCATGCTCGAGGATGTCGGCGACGACCCGGTCAAGCGCTGCCGACTGGAGTACCTGCTGGCCCTGCAGTATCAAAACAAGGGCGACGAGGCAAAGTTCCAAGAGTTCCTGGAGAAGTCGGGCCAACACTCGATGGCCGTCAACGCGTAACGGACGGCTTGTGCTAGACTTCTAGTCTCACGGGGGCGTGGCGGAATTGGCATACGCAGGAGACTTAAAATCTCTCGCCGCAAGGATTGTGGGTTCGAGTCCCACCGCCCCTACCATGTGATTGCTTGCGAGCCCGTGTTCCCCAGGGATGCGGGCTCGCTTCTTTTAGATGCCGGTGAGACTCGAACCCGCGAGGGAGCGAGCGTTAAGCGGACGCGCAGCGTCCGTAGCGAGCCGGCGAGGGCGCCGACAGGCGGCCGAAGCCGGTGCGTATTTGCGCAGCAAATGCGCGGACGTCCCACCGCCCCTACCATATGGAGCTTTCGAGCCCGTGTCCCCAAGGGATGCGGGCTCGTTTCTTTTGGATGCCGGCGGGGCTCTAAGTTGCGGTGGAATAGTTCTTGTTTTGGTAGTTTACCAGCCCATTTAGGAACTATTCCACCGCAACTTAGGTTGGTATTTACACATTTTCCGATGGAAAAACGTGGTTGTCTCGCACATTTTCCGATGGAAAAACGTGGTTGTCTCGCACATTTTCCGATGGAAACGCCCAAATGGCCTTATACTAGCCGAGAGGGTTGGGAGGCAATATGCAGCGACAGCTTATGAGTGAACTTATCGCTTGGAAATCAAGGGCGAATCGCAAACCTCTCTTGCTTAAGGGAGCCCGCCAGACAGGAAAGACTTGGCTTCTTAACGAATTCGCAAGCCAGCAGTATCGAAACGTCATTCGTTTTGACTTTATGCTCGAGCCGAGCACACGCTCGCTGTTCGATGGGGACCTCG
>URDZ01000083.1:0-9806 GCA_900546725.1 uncultured Collinsella sp.
CTCTCGCTCACGGCTCCGCAGGGTCGCGCGAGGCAAAGGTATTTCCCCCGCCCTGCGCTCCGGCGTTGGGTCGTCGCGTGCTCGCTACAGAAAAACTGATAATTAAGTTTGTGTGCCGTCCCTTTTGGGGCGGCACGTTTTGTATGAGGTGGACAGTTGGTTCAGATACGTATTTTTCGATCGCTCCGCGGTCGGCTTTTTGGCAGTTAGAGGCCTGTCGAGCCCCCTTGGGCTGCCTGAAGGGCCTGGTTTTAGGCCTTACTTGCCCGTTGTGTGGACTCAATCGCACCAAACGTAGCATCTTAGAGTATATGGAGGGGGCCTGAATTATACGTATTTGAACTAACTGTCCAGGGTGCTTCACCCAAGGCAGTGTCGCCTTGCTTTTTCGTGCCTCATTCGGGGCGCCGCGCCTTGTTTGAGGTTCCGGTCTCCACATTTTTCGTCAAGCTTTTGGTTAGATTTTGGTCAGTTGGCGTAAGGGCGGAAGGCCAAAAGATTGCTGGCGAAAAAAGCTCAGAGAAAGTGCTGGTAGGGGAGTTGTTGAGGTTTTCGACAGCTTTTGTCAACAAGAAACTTTGCGGCTATTGCAACGGATTGCGTTGCCGTGGCCTTGGCGGTGCGGGATGCTGGGCGTAAGCGTCGAATGCTCCGATTGAGGAGGCCAACATGGATCTGTTTCTTGAGACCCCGCAGCAACAAGCCGAGCGCATGTTGCGCCAACAGCAACGGCTTATGGAGATGCAAATGCAAGGAGTAGCCGCCCAGCCCCCTGCGCAAAATGCCACGCCCGCGGTTTCGCTTGCGGGCGGATCGGCGCCAGAGAACTATTCCGTACAACAAGATTCGTATGCGCAGGAGCTTGCGTTCGACAAACGCCGCACGCGTCACCGCCGCGTGGGCCAGCGCCTGCGCACATTAGCGATGATCGTGCTCATTCCGTTAGGACTTGCGGTGATTTTCCTGGTCTCGTATGCGTTCACCTGCATCCTCAACGGCGCCTCGCCCAATGAAGTGCTCCAACATCTGTCAGCCCTCGGCCAGCGCCTAGGCGATGTCATAACAACCATCCGCGCCGGCTGGGAGAGTTAGCGTTTGCCACATTAGGACTTTTAGGATGTAGGGATTATCGCCACGAGTAGAATTCTTGCATCCTGTAGGTCCTGTCGTGCGACTGAATAGTATTATTGAAGATGAATAACAATAGGATTTGCTATGTATAAGCAGGATTTAGAGCAGACTCTTTTGGGCATTGACGAAGAGGCGGAGCTGGAAATAGGTCCAAGAGACGATAGGCCGAGCGTTGTATTGGTGGGAGGATGCGCCTTCATGCTAAACGATGTGACGAATCGGTCGGTTACACATGACATTGATGTGTTTGAGGCAGACAGGTGCCTCCGCGAGATCATAGCTCGATACCCCGAGGTGAATGGTATGGCAGTGGCATATTGCAACCAGATGCCATTCAATTACGAAGATCGCCTGATCCCATTGGAGATTGGGGCGCATTTTATCAGGTACTTTACGCCATCTTTGGAGGATCTGGCGGTGATGAAGCTTTATGCCTATCGTCCGAACGACATCGTTGACCTCCATAGTCGAACATTTATCGATCGACTTGATTGGGATCTGCTCGAGCGGCTTATATTCGATGAAGGAGAGGCGTTGGCCTCGTCGCCTTCGGAGCGGAGCTATCAAGAGATGGTCTGCGCATACAGGCAATACAAAAAGGAGGTGTTCGGTTGAATCTGACCTTTGAGGGATTCTTAAAAGGCTATTGCCGAGAGCTGTCCGGACAGCAGTCACTAAGTTTTAGAAAGCTGGTTGAGCGGGCGACGACGGTTGCGCCGCGCGTGGCGGAGCCTCTGTTTTTGCTCGCTTTGTCGCAGGGAAAAGCCGAATACGTTCTGGGTTTATCCGAGGGCTCGTGGATGGAAGAGGGCTATCGAGGTGTTTTGTCTCTGTATGACCAAGCGGGTAGCCTGGCATCTCTATGCTCCGAGGATAAGCTCCCCAATCGTTACGCCAACGTTTGGCGCGCGTATAGAGCGGTGAAGGAAAAGCCAGCGGCCAACAGAAGGGTGAACGCCCTGATGCGAAAAAGAACATTGGGAGCGCTAGGGAAATCGGGCGTAACGCGCTACGGTCTCTGCCGCGATTTGAATCTGAATAAAGGAAACGTGTACGCATACCTAGCCGGCGATGACTCAAAGGTGAGCAGGGAGACGGCGCGCCGCATTATGGAATATGCGGAGGAGAGGGGCACCCAAGAAGGGGCCGGGCGCCCGGTGCGTGTGGCGGGGTAAGATTGATCGCGGTTTTGATTGATACTCGATTGGGTTTGTTGGGCGGAGTCTATGTCTGCTATTGATATTGCGCTTGTTGTGATTGCCTTGGTGGCGGTGGGAGTTGCTGTGGTCTGCACCCTGCAGCTTAAAGGCCTTCGTGCCGAGTTGCGAGAGCGTGGCGGCAACGACGCGGAGACGCTCGCGGCACTCGAGCAGGCCAACAGCACACTCGATGCCCTCAATGTCGCGTTGGCAGAAACCCGCCGCACGGCAAACGCCATCGCGCAGCAGCAGACGACCGACGCCGCCGTGGAGCAGCAACGCTACTTGACCATTGCGCGCGAGTTCTCACAGGCCGGCGACCGTATGGATGACCTGCGCCGTGAGACGGCCCAACAGCTTGGCGCCAACCGCGAGGGTATCGAGCACCGCCTGGACAAGGTGCGCGAGACGGTCGATGCCCAGCTGGGCGCCATCCGCAAGGACAACAACGTTCAGCTCGACCAGATGCGCGCGACGGTGGACGATAAGCTTTCCCGTACGCTCAACGATCGTCTGTCCGCATCGTTTAAGCAGGTGAGTGATCAGCTCGAGGCCGTGTACAAGGGCCTGGGCGACATGCAGTCCATCGCCATCGGCGTGGGCGACCTTAAGCGCGTACTGGGCAATGTGAAGGCGCGCGGCATTTTGGGCGAGGTGCAGCTGGGCGCGATCCTGGCGGACATCCTTACGCCCGACCAGTATCTGGAAAACGTTGCCACCAAGTCTGGCGCCTCGGAGCGTGTTGAGTTTGCCGTCAAGCTGCCGGTAGACGAGGGCGATCCCGTGCTGCTGCCGATTGACTCCAAATTCCCGGGCGACGCGTACGAGCATCTGCTCGACGCCCAGGAGTCGGGCGACGCGGAGGCCGTCGCCGCTGCGCGCAAGACGCTCGATGCGATGGTCAAACGCGAGGCAAAGGACATCTGCGAGAAGTACCTGAGCGTGCCCGCGACGACCAACTTTGGCATTCTGTTCGTGCCGTTTGAGGGCCTGTACGCCGAGGTCGTCAGTCGCCCTGGGCTTATCGAGACCCTGGGCCGCGACTATCACGTCAACGTTGCCGGCCCCAGCACCATGGCGGCCATCCTCAACAGCCTGCAGATGAGCTACCAGACGTTTAGGTTGCAAAAACGCACCGATGACGTGCTGCGCGTGCTTTCCGCCGTCAAGGCCGAGCTGCCGCGCTATCAGGCGGCGCTGCGTCGCGCCCAACAGCAGATCGAGACCGCGGGAAAGACGGTCGAGGGCATCATCACCACGCGCACCAACGTTATGGAGCGCAAGCTCAAGGACATCGACGCCCTGGAGGATGCCGACGAGGCCGACGCGATCTTGGGGCTCACATCCGCGGGCCTGTCCGCAGACCAAGAAGACGAGGACTAGCTGCGCCTGACGGCGGGGCGTCTGCGCAAGCGCGGAGCGCGGGCGCTTTTCGTGTCGTACGTGCCTGAAGTGCGCTTTAGTGTGCAACAATGGCGTTTCGCCCTATCAGACGCGAAAGGAAGCCTATGTCTCAGAAAAGCACCAGTCCGCTCAAACGCTCCACCGTGCGCCGCACGTTGCAGCGTTTTTGGGATGTCACGCGCACGCAGCCGCTGATCGTCTTTCTCTCGGTATTCTCGTCGGCGGGCTATATCTTTTTGCTTACGTTTGCCAACACCTACGTGATGGCGCTTATCGTCGACCGCGTCCAGGCCGGTCCCGTGGCAGGCGACCAGGTGTTTGAGGTCTTTAGCCCCTATATTCTGGCGCTCGTGCTCGTTAACTTGGTAGGTCAGATCCTCTCCAAGCTGCAGGACTATACCGTCTACAAGCTCGAGATTGCGGGCAACTATCACCTGGCGCGCTTGTGCTTCGACACGCTCTCCAACCAATCCATGACATTCCACACCAGTCGATTTGGCGGATCGCTCGTGAGCCAGACGAGCCGTTTTATGAGCGGCTACACGGGTCTGGTGGACGTGACGGTGTATTCGCTCATCCCCACTATCACCTCGGTTGTCTGCACGGTGGCGGCGCTCGCTCCGGTGGTGCCCGCATTTACCGTGATCCTGGTGAGCATCATGGTCGTCTACATTGCGTTTGTCTGGCTTATGTACAAGCGCATCATGCCGCTTTCGGCCGCGACGTCCGCCGCGCAGAACAAGCTGTCGGGCGTGCTGTCCGACGCGGTCACGAACATCCTGGCCGTCAAGACCTGCGGGCGCGAGGACTTTGAGCGCGACCTATTCGATACCGCCGACCGTGCCGCGCGCGATGCCGAAACGGTATCGATGCACGCCATGATGCAACGCAACTTTACGACCTCGGGCCTTATCGTCATTACCATGGCCGTGGTGAGTGTGTTCGCCGCGGGTGGCAACGCGTGGTTTGGCATTTCGGCCGGCGCGCTCGTCATGATCTTTACCTACACGTACAACCTCACTATGCGTCTGAACTACGTGAGCTCCATGATGCAACGCATCAACCGCGCGCTGGGCGACGCCGCCGAGATGACGCGCGTGCTGGACGAGCCGCGTCTGGTGGCAGACGACGCGCATGCCCCCGAGCTCAAGGTGTGCGAGGGCGCAATTGATTTTGAGCACTTGAGCTTTGCATACCGTGACGCCGCGGCGGGCGAGAACGTGTTCGACGACCTGACGCTCCATGTGGCGGCGGGCCAGCGCGTGGGCTTGGTGGGCAAATCGGGCTCGGGCAAGACGACACTCACCAAGCTGTTGCTTCGCCTGGACGACGTGCAGGGCGGCCGCGTGCTCGTGGACGGCCAGGATGTCTCGCGCTGCACGCAGCAGAGCCTGCGCCGCCAGGTTGCCTACGTGCCGCAGGAGGCGCTGCTGTTCCACCGCTCCATTCGCGAGAATATCGCCTACGGACGCCCCGACGCCACCGACGAGCAGATTCGCGAGGCGGCTCGCTTGGCTAATGCGACTGAGTTTATCGACCGCCTGCCCCGCGGCTTTGACACCATGGTGGGCGAGCGCGGCGTTAAGCTTTCGGGCGGCCAACGCCAGCGCGTGGCCATCGCCCGCGCCATCCTCACCGATGCGCCGATTCTGGTGCTCGACGAGGCGACGTCTGCCTTGGACAGTGAGTCCGAGGCGCTGGTGCAGGAAGCGCTCGAGAACCTGATGTGCGGCCGCACCTCCATTGTGGTGGCGCATCGCCTGTCCACCGTGGCGGCGCTCGACCGCATCGTGGTGCTGGCGGACGGCGAGATTGTCGAGGACGGTACGCATGCGCAGCTCGTCGAGGCGGGCGGCGAATATGCAAGCCTGTGGAGCCGCCAGACCGGCGCATTTTTGGAGGCTTAAGGTCCCCGTACGTGGGACAATCGTTTTTGTGAAGTTATGTTTCTGCCGATCCGAGGAGTCGTTATGCCACGCGAGACCAATGCCGCCAAACGCGAGCGCGCCGTTGAGGTGTGCGAGCGCCTCAACCGTCGCTATGGCCCGGTCGAGTGCTTTTTGGACCACGAGAATCCCTTTAGGCTACTTATCTCGGTACTGCTCTCGGCGCAGACGACCGACGCGCAGGTCAATAAGGTGACGCCCCAACTATTTGCCCAGTGGCCCACGTCCGAGGCCATGGCCGGGGCAAGTGTGACCGACGTGGCCGAGACCATCAAGTCACTCGGTTTTTACAAGAGCAAGGCCAAGCACGCCGTGGAGGCCGCGCAGATGATCGTCGCCGATTACGGCGGCGAGGTACCGGCCGACATGAAGGAGCTCGTCAAGCTGCCGGGCGTGGGACGCAAGACGGCGAACATCGTGCTCAACGTGGGGTTTGGCATTGTCGAGGGCATCGCGGTCGATACGCACGTCAACCGCATCGCGCACCGCCTGATGCTGAGCCCCAAGACGCATGCCAAAGAGCCGCTCAAGACCGAGCAAGATCTGCTCAAGATTCTGCCGCACGAGTATTGGGGATCGGTCAACCACCAGTGGATCACCTTTGGCCGCGAGATCTGCGACGCCCGCAAACCCAAGTGCGATGAGTGCCCGCTGGCAGACCTTTGCCCCAGCGTACGTGTGATGGGGTAGGGGCCCGCCGCATTTTGTCGGCACCCGAGGACGGCGACTAATGTTGCGCAGCACATGTGGGCCGCGAGGGCTCAATATGATGGCGACAGATGCTGTTTGTTGTGAGGGGATGACCGAATATGTTTTGCACCAAGTGTGGCTCCGAGATGCCCGACGGAACCGATTTATGCACGAACTGCGGGGCTGGGCATGCGGTTGAGCAGGAGCATATGTTGCCTCCCGCCACCTCATGCAAAAATGTGTTGCTAATTTAGAAGCCTATTCAAGCGCACCGAAGTCGTGGCGTGCTGGCGTAGCATGAGCAAAAAATCAAGCAATGGAGGGCAACGTGGCAACATTGAAAACGCGAGAGCTTGAAGATTATTTTGAGCGCATTGTGCGTACGCGCGAAGGTGACCTACCTGGTCGTCGCAAAGGCGACGCATACTTGTCTCAAACCCATGCACTCTACCATGGCGACCCTGCGCCCTGGGCTTTAACGCCAAAGATATTCGATAAGGATATGACGGCGCTTCTTAAGGAGGCGGCCGAGCGCATGTACGGCATTATGGACAAGGTGACGCGGGCGTTTTGTTCCGATGCCTCCGTGCGTGCGTGGTTTCGCATGGATCCGGCTTTTGCTGACCTGTGTGCTATGGATGCCGGCTATGATTGCCAGATTCCCCTTGCGCGCGTTGATATCTTTCTTGACGAGGACGCCGGTTCGTATACGTTTTGCGAGCTCAATACCGATGGCAGTGCTGGAATGGTAGTGACCGATGCGGTCTGTCAGGCAGTGCGAATGACGCCTTCCTTTGAGGAGTTTGCATCCGACCACCCCGGCTTTCGGCAGTACGATTTGTGCGGCAGCTGGATAGATGCATTGTTTGAGACCTATGCAGAGTGGGAGCTGGCCCATCCTCGTCGCACCGAGGATGGTGCACGATCGGACGACGGGGTCTGCGTTGACGAGGGGTTCTATACACCGCAATCAAAGATAAATCCCGCTTCGGTGGCAATCGTCGACTATTCGGAAAGCATCGACTTGGAAGACGCGGCTCATTTTGTCGACCTTATGAGGCGGCGGGGTGTAGTCGCGCGCTTTACGGATGTACGCGACCTGCGGATTGTCGAAGAAGAGGGCGGTGCTAGGCGCCTGTGCGATGCCGCTGGTCCTATTGATTGCGTTTGGCGGCGCGCGGTGACCGGCGAGCTGTGGGATAAGCCGTGCGACGGACGCTCGGCCTTAATCGAGGCTGCCCAAGAAGGGCTTGCATGTATCGTCGGTGGTTTTAGAACGTGGCCGTGTGCGACTAAGACCGTATTTGCGTTTTTGTGGTCTCGAGCCGGGCAGTCCTTGTTGAGCCCGGAGGAGCAATCGTTTGTCCGGGAGCATGTGCCCTATACCGAGATTATGGACGAAAGCACCCAGTTGTCGAGATTTGCCGAAAAGGATCGATGGATTGTCAAGCCGTGCGGCGGCTACAACGCGGTTGGCGTTGTCGCCGGTTTGGATGTCACGGAACGGGAATGGTCCCAGGTGCTTGCTCGCGCTGCGGCAGCTGGGGCGATTGTGCAGGAGTATGCTCAGCAGTATCAGACTCCCTGCTTGCGCGGAACGCTTGTCGATGGGCCGCATCGAGGAGAGGCGCCCAAAGGACTTGTGGATGATCTTGGTTTTGCGCCCGCTTCTAATATGGAAGGCCTGTACTTGTATCGCGGCCGTTTTGCGGGCGTGTACACACGCGTCGGTTTTGCCAACACCATAGGTGAGTGGACGAGCCGCCTGAACGTTGCGAGCTTTTTTGAGGAATAGCCTTTTCTTGGGGCACCTTCCGTGGCTGCGGCGTTCGACGTGACGGGGAGATTTTGGCGACGCCGGTGAGTTCAGTTCTGTCTGGCGTTTTTGTTGCGGGGCTGGGCGTACGCCTGAGCTGGAGTCCCCTCCATGCGCTACCATGACAGACAACGAAATCCGCCGCATACCCGCCGAGCTTGCCCCGGCGGGCTTTTGGCGTTGCGATGCCGGAGGAACAGCATGCTCATTCACCGTATAGCCGCGCAGCTCTACACTGCCGAGGCACTGCAGACCGTCGAGGCCGGGCTCGATTCTGGCGAGGACGTGACGCTGGCCGTGTCTCAATCGGGCCGAACGCTTATGGCGGCCGCCCAGTTTGCGCGCCGTCCGCGCCCGACGGTCTACGTTGTGAGTGGCGAGGATGCGGCCGATCGTGCCGCTCGTAGCCTTGCCGCCTATGTGGGCCTGGCGCATGTGTGCCGTTTTCCCGAGCGCAAGGACTACCCCTGGCGCGAGCAGGCACCCGACGACGCCGTGGTGGCGCAGCGTTGCGAGGCCCTGGGACGCATCGTGCGCGGCGACAACTGCATCATGGTCGCCTCGGCCCGCGCGCTGCTGCGCTGCGTGCCGCCAGTCGAGAGCCGCTACTGGGAGTCGACGACCTTTGCGGTGGGCGAGGAGATTCCCTTTGACGAGGTGCCGCAGCGTCTGGTGGGCATGGGCTACACCAATGCCGGTGCCGCCGACGCGCCCGGCCTGTTCCGCGTGCACGGCGACACCGTCGAGGTGTTTCCCGCGCAGGAAAAGGCGCCCGTGCGCATTGAGTTCTTTGGCGACGAGATCGACCGCATCCGCCGCATGGTGAGTTCAACGGGCCAGACCATCGGCAACGAGGACAGCATCGAGATCTTCCCCTGTCGCGAGCTCGCACTCACTGACGACGCCGTCCACAACATGCACGTGGCGCTCTACCGCGCCAGCCAGGACGACAGTAAGCTGGCGGCACTGCTCGAGATGGTGGATGCGCGCATCGCCACGCCCGAGCTCGACCGCTTTTTGCCGGTGATGTACGGCCAGACCGTGAGCCCGCTGTCGCATGTGAGCGGCAAGGCGCTCGTGGTGCTGTCCGAGCCGCGCTCGCTGTTCGACGATTGCCTGCGCGCCTACGAGGATATCGAGGCACGTGCCGGCGAGGCGGGAGTCGACCGTCTGGACGGCCTGTACGTGCGTGCCCAGCAACTCGACTTTGGTTCCCAGCAACGCCTGAACTATGTGAGCCTCATCCGTGCCGGCGGTGCGGTTACGGCAGAGCTCAAGATTGAGCAGCCTGCCATCGCAGGCTCGGACAACCGTTTTATGACGCGCATCCAGGAGGTCGTGGGCAAGCGCTATGCCTGCGTGTTTGCCATTCCCGACCGCGGCGCGCGCGAGTCGATGGAGCTCACCTTTGGCGACGAGGGCATTACCTTTGAGGAATCGCTGACCGCGGCGCCCGAAAATGCCGGCGCTATCGGCGACCGCGTGCGCGTGGCAGCGGCGGATTCCGCCGACCGTGCCGCACGCCAGGAGGCCCATGCTTCCATTCGCGAACGTAAGGCCGATGCGCTCAACGCCCGCTCGCTCGAGGCGGGCGCCGCGCAGGCTGCCGCCGGCGCCGCC
>URDZ01000084.1:0-9346 GCA_900546725.1 uncultured Collinsella sp.
ACGCCCGCCGTCAATCTCGTAGAAGCGCATGAGCAGGTTGATGAGCGTCGTCTTGCCCGCGCCCGTGGTTCCCACCACGGCAATCTTCTGGCCCGGCTCGGCGGTAAACGACACGTCGTGCATAAGCGGCTTGTCGGGCGAATAACCAAAGCGCACGTGCTCAAAGGAGACGCGACCCTCAACGCGACCCGGCAGCTTGGCGGCCTCGTCCGGCAGCGGATCGGCCTCCATCTCGGGCTCATCGAGCAGGTCGAACACGCGCTCCGCACTCGCCAACGCGCTCTGCAGCGAGTTGAAGGTAAACGACAGCTGCGTCATGGGTTCGGACGCCTCGTAGATAAACTGGAAGAACGCCTGGAACACGCCGACGGTCATGTGACCGGCAACCAGCATGCTGCAGCCCACCAGCGCGATCACGATCTGCGCCAAACGGCCGATAAAGCGCACCGCAGGGCCGACGGCATTGATCATAAAGTCGGCCTTGGCACTCACGCGTGCCAGCTCGCCCGAGGCCTGGTGCACCTCGGCAGAACTTTGGCGTTCGCGGTTAAACGCGCGGATCACCAGACGGCCCGAATAGCCTTCCTCGACCGCACTCGTAATCTTGGACACCCACTCCTGGCGCTCGCCCGTCACATCGTGTGTGCGGCGCGAGACGACCTTCGTCACCAGCAGCGACAGTGCCGTAAAGAACAGAAAGACGAGCGTAAGCTGCACGCTGAACACGAACATCACGCTCACAGCACCAACAACCGTGCCGATCGACACGAGCAGCTGCAGCAATCCGCGCTGCATGCTCTCGGACATCTTGTCCAGGTCGTTGGTCGCGCGGCTGACGACCTCGCCGGGACGATGCGCGTCAAAATAGGCGAGCGGCAGACGGTTGAGCTTTTGCGCGATGCGGTTGCGCAGGCGCAGATTGAGACGCTCAGCGACGCTCGACATCAAAAAGCTCTGGAGCGCATAGAACGAGGCAGCGGCAGTCCAGATCATAAAGTAGACGAAAATGGTCTTGCCGCAGTTCTCCCAGGTGATGCTGAAAGTGGTGTCGTTGGCAAACGCCACCTGAATGTGGCCCCACAGCTCATCGATCACGCGGGCGCTATATGCCGGCGCGGCGGTGTTAAAGATGACATAGAACACAATGCTCGCGAACACGATATAGAAGCGCCAATGGTCGCCGGCAGCCTCACTCCACAGGCGGCGCACCGTCGCCCAGGTATCCCGAGGCGTCTCGTCCTCGTCTTCGTCGTCCACGTCGCGCATACGCTCTGCCTCGGCGCGGGCGCGCTCGTCCTCGGCACGTTCGTTTTCCTCGTAGAGCGCTTGGCGGCGAGCCTCGCGCTCCGCCGCCTTGGCGGCTTCGTCCAGGTCGGGCGCGACGCCCGTCTCCTCGACTGTCTCTACAACCGCAGCGCCATCGACGATGCCCTGCTTCTTGAGCTCCTCGGTCATGCTACTCACCTCCCTTCATCTGCGATTCCGCGATTGCGCGGTACACCTCGCAGGTTTCCATGAGCTCGTCGTGCGTGCCTAGGCCCACGATCTCGCCGTCTTTGAGCACCACGATCTGATCGGCATGCAAAATAGTCGAGATGCGCTGGGCGATGATGAGCACCGCGGCATCGCACGTCTCGTCCTGCAGCGCATGGCGCAGTGCCGCATCGGTCTTAAAGTCCAGGGCCGAAAAACTGTCGTCGAAGATATATAGATCGGCATGCTTCATGAGTGCGCGGGCAATCGCCAGGCGCTGGCGCTGACCACCCGAGAAGTTCGTGCCGCCCTGGGCCACCGGCGTATCGAGCCCCTGGGGCTGGTCGAGCACAAAGGTGCTCTGGGCAACCTCCAGCGCATGGAGCATGTCAGCCTCAGTCGCGTCTTCGTTGCCAAAGCGCAGGTTGCTCGCCACCGTACCCGAGAACAGCCATGCCTTCTGCGGCACATAGGCGATACGCCCGCGGATGTCGTCTTGCGAAAGGTCGCGCAGATCGATGCCATTCAGGCGAATGGCGCCCTTCGTGGCATCGTGGAAGCGAAGCAAGAGCTTGGCCACCGTCGACTTGCCCGAACCCGTCGAGCCTACAATCGCCGTGGTCTGGCTACGGCGACAGGCAAAGCTCAGGTCGCACAGGGTATCCTCGTCGGCATCGTCAAAACGGAACGACATGTGGTCGAACACGGCCACCGCGTCGGCACCGTCAACAGACTCCGCCGCGCACGTGTCCAGCGTGCGCTTGCCGTCCACGATGCTCGGCTCAATCTCCAACACCTGCTGCGCACGGTTCAGGCATGCGGCGGCGCGTGGGAGCGTCAGAATCACCATCTGCGCCGTCATCACAAAGAACAGGATCAGGATCGCGTACTCCAGCACGGCCGAGATGCTACCGATTTGCATGGCGTGGACGCCCACGCGGTTGCCGCCCACCCACAGCACCGCCACCTCGGCGATATTCATCAAAAAGAAGCTGGAGCTGTCGAGACCCACAAACAGGTGGTTGACCTTGATGGCATTGGCCGCGTAATCGCTAAACACCTCGTCCAGGCGCTGCTCCTCGTGGCGCTCCTTGTTAAATGCGCGGATGACGCGCACGCCCACGATGTTCTCGCGCAGCACCACGTTCATGCGGTCGATAAAGCTCTGCAGGCGCATAAAGATCGGCGCGGCGTTGGCAACGGTAAAGACCGCCGCCACCAGCACGATCGCAACCACCACGCCCAGCAGCGTACCCATGGCGGGATCGATGAACCAAGCAAAAATGATGCCTGCCACGGCCAAGAACGGCACCGGCAGCACCAGCTGAATCGTCTGAAGGACAGCTTGCTGAATCACGTTGATGTCGTTGAGCGAGCGCGTGATCATCGAACCCGTGCCAAAGCGCTCAAAGTCGCTGGCGGACAGCTCGAGCGACTTGTCGTACACGGCATTGCGGATATCGCAGGCCACGTTGGCGGCCAGGCGCGCCGAAAGATAGCAGCCCAGCACCGTGCCGCCGCTGGCCATGCCGGTCGCGATAAGCATGTACAGGCCGTTGCGTAATATATAGTCGACATCACCCGTGGTAATACCGGTGTTGACCATGTTCGCCAGCATCGTGGGAACCAACAGCGTACCGACGTTATCTATCAGCACCGCAAACAGCGTCACCGCAATCAGACCGCGGTACGGCCTCATAAACCTCATTAAGAGTCGCATGCGTCCCCCTCGCCCTTATCGTCAGTCTCGTTCTCGGCGGCCACTTGCCGTTTAAATGCCTCGCACTCTTCGTTAAGAACATGGGAGAACTTACCGACCAAGCGCATGATCTCGCACTGTTCCCACGGCTCGAGCGCCTCGAATGCCTGTTGCTCGGCTTTTTGCGCCGGCAACGCGTAGCGCTTGGCAAACCGCACGCCTTCTTCGGTCAGTCGTACAACCTTGTTTTTACGACTGGCCTCGGCAAACTCCAACGTCGCAAGCCCTCGCGCCCTAAGCGTTTTAATCGCCGAATTGATGGTCTGTTTGCTGTAGAACCATTCACTCGTCAGCCGACTCACGGCAACGCTTCCGCCCGCTGCACTCGTGTCGACGAGCATCCAGTAGGCGCAGTCCGAAAGGCCGCAGGCGCGCGAGAACTCCGAATAGATATGGTCGAGTCCATTGAGCAACCGATCGAAGTCGACCAGCGTAACCGCACTATCCATCTATCCCACCATTCAATTGTCCGATTTTTGACCAATTATGTGTCTCTAGATTAGTCCGAGTTTTGACTATCGTCAACAGGCTCTCCGCAAATGCGTGCATTTTTATGGCCTATCGGCAGAAAAAGACCGCCGGCGCGGGGGCGGCGCCAGCGGTCACGTGAAAATCGGGTTTTATTGCCTGTTAAGCGGCGACGGCCTCATAGACCGTAGCGCCCGAGAAGCTGTCATGCAGGCTCTTGCCGGCAATCCACGGCAGCTCGACGACCTCGCAGACCGTGTTGACCAACTCAGAACAGTCAGTAAAGTGGCCCTTGTCGTTGAGGGCCTCGCAATCCTGAACACGCCAATAGCCATCGGTGTGCGTGATGTAGTACTCGTGATCGTTGATCGACACGAAAGCGCGCGTCTTGGAACGCAGCAGCTTCAGAAATCCTTCGAAATCGGTCTCGACGACATCTCCAGCCTGGAACATGATGTTACCTCCTGGCCCGGCGCCACCACGGCGCATTGATAAACGTTGGTACTCCTTTAGTAAAACCCTTATCAGAGGTTATGCGTTCGTCATTTAGGCAAGTGGTAAAAAACCGCAGGGTAGACGGGATAAAACGTTTAACCATCCCATTTGTTTGTCACATTCTGAAGGTACTTTTATGCAAACCTACTTTCCCAATTGGAATCTATCCTTTTGGCCGGGCAATTGACCGTCTATCGTTTGAGCCCGACGGGTATGAACGGGGCATCTGCAACGCCACCGCAAGGAGACACCATGGAGACTATCGAAGCACTCATTCACCGCCGCAGCTGCCGCAACTACAGCGATCGTCCCGTCGAGGCCGAAAAGCTTGCACGTATTATCGAAGCCGGCCAATATGCACCGAGCGGCATGGGCCGCCAGCCGGTGACGTTTGTCGCCGTCACCGACCCCGCGACCGTCGAGCGTCTCTCGCAGCTCAACGCGCAAGTCATGGGCAGCAACAGCGACCCCTTCTATGGCGCCAAGACCGTTGTGGTGGTGCTGGTTGACCGCAGCGTGCCCACACATCTGGAAGACGGCTCGCTCGCCATGGGCAACCTGCTCAACGCTGCCTATGCGCTGGGCGTTGATTCGTGCTGGATTCATCGCGCCCACGAGGTTTTCGATTCGCCCGAGGGCCTGGAGCTACTGGCCAGTTGGGGTCTACCCGCCGACGGCAGCCTGCGCGGTGTCGGTCACTGCATTCTGGGCTATGCCGAGGACACGCTGCCCGAGCCCAAACCCCGCCGCGACAACGTGGTCTACGTAAGGTAATTAGTTCCGCCATTCTACCGAACGGCGGGCTCGTTGACGCTGCGCGGGCCGCATTCACGCCAATCTGACGTTCAATTTCGAGGGCGCGACCAGAAGGTCAGCGCCCTCTCATTTCACGTCACCTTGGCGCAAATGCGGCTCGCTCGCTTTTGGCGACTGACATCGAATGAGCCACTGTCTTGGGCAGCTAAAAAAGCCCCGTCCCAAATTAGCTGCCCCACTCGCAACTTATCCCGCCGATGGAGTTATTGCCGTTTCGCTCGTCTGATTCGCATCGACGTCGTCGCCTTGCTTGTCTTCGTCCTTTTGCACATCGGCGATGGTGGAGGCCGCCGCAACGATACCGCGCTGGGGCGCGACGCTCGTCTGGGCCTGAGCGCCCTCGACAACTTCTGTACCTACATGCGCGAGCTCGGGCGATTTAAACATTGCGTCCAAGTTGGCGCCACCGCCGGCATATCCGAGCGCAGCGAGCGCGATGACGATCACTGCAACGGCGGCCACGATCGGCACGTAGCGATGCCAGCCGGCGGGATTGAGCCCGCTGCGGCGAGCCGCCCCGCGGCTGATGTAGCCGAGCGTTCCGTCGTGCTTGAGCTTTGAGCCCACCACGCGTTTGCGGCCCCACAGCGAGGACTCTGCCTGCATTGCCAAGCGGGCGCTTGCCGAAGGATAGCCGTATTTAGTGCGCTTGAACGAGCCATCAAACCCCGAGGCGTGTTTGCCCCACGTCACCGATGTTGTGCGTCGGTTGACCGGCGCGGCACTCCGCCTTCTGCGGCTCGGTTTTGAAGTCTCAGCCATATGCCCTCGCACGCCGTAACCAAATCGAAACAATAACGCTTTGGACTGTAGCACACGCGTCGCGTGCGGTCACGGGCGCCTCGCTCAACGGTCATCGTCCTTCAGCAAGCGCCACAGCGTTGTACGGCTTATGCCCAGCACCTCCGCCGCACGGGTTCGGTTGCCGTGGAGATGGTCTACAACCAGATGCGCGATATCTCGCTCGGTATCGGCCAGCGGTCGCAGGATATACAGGTCACTTTCAAGCGTCGGGGCGCCAAAGGTTGCGGTCTTAATCACGTCCTCTTGGGCGAACACTTCCTCCGCCACAGCGCGGTCCACCGTGCCCGTCCCCACCAATATATACAGTCGTTCCGAGACCTCGCGGAGCTGCAGATAGTTGCGCGGCCAGCGGTAAGCATCGAGCGTCTTCGTCGCCGCGGCAGACAGCGTGGGCGCTGCCGTCCCAAATGCATCAGCGAGATATTCCAAATAGCGCGCGACCTTCGTCGACGCGGCTCCCTGCTCGGCGATTGCCGGCGCGACGCTCACCGCACAGGCGAAGCGCTCGGTCACAAAGGCGGCTTGATCACTTTCGCCGCCGCCCGGCATGTCATTCGCCGTCAGCACCACATGGCAGCGCGTCGCCAACGCGGTGTCGGTCATCGTGGAGACCAGCTCGCGGAGGCGCTGGGGGCCAACCGCATTCCAGCCCTCAATGCAAAGGGTCAGCCCCGTTTGGAACAGCGGCGATTCGGAGCTTTTGAGCACATGGCGCCAACCGCGATCGGTGAGTTCATCGAGCGCGACGGAAACAAAGGGCTGATCGACAAAAGGGCCATCCAGATAGAGGCGCTTGGCAATCTCGACCTGACCCGCTCCCAGCTCGCCCTCGAGCATAAGGGGCACGCCGCGCGCATAGCTCTCGGTAACCGGTACAGCCACCGAGGCCGCCCCCTCAACGATGCCGTACGCGCTCGATTCATAGCGGACCTCAACTTCGTCGGCGTTGAGCCACTCGATGCCCGCATGCGCCGCGGCACCGCGCACCTCGCGGACCACAACGACCCAAAGCCTCCCGCCCTCTTTGTCGGTGGGGCGAACGGTCAGGCTCAGGCGCGTACCCTCACGCCCCATAACCAGACGCGCGCCGTCTCCTATACGGTCGAGACGCTCAGCGACAAAAGCCGCCACATCCCGCTCAAGCGCCGCGTCATTCATGGTCGAGATCGCGACGTCCCCACGCGCATCGATTGCCAATGCCGAGGCCCCGGCAGCAGCTAGGGCATCGGTCAAGATGTTCAGCTTAGCATTGCTATCCATGATTTGCCCCTGTCCGCGGCGACGTGCAACCGCCGACGGTCGCACGACCGAGTGTTTCAAAATTGAACGATATTGCTCACCAAACACTATAGGGCAGAAAGCGCCGTCCTGCGAGTATAGGTGTTGCCCCGCATCGCCATCCTGGCGGGGCGATAAGAGCTCTTCGGGACTTATAAACCTGCGGACAAGCCATACCCGCAAGAGCTCCTATCGCTCCACCGAAGGCTTGCGCTCACCGGCAGCCAGCACGCGAATAAGCTACTTCTCTACCAGATTCCCAGCACGTGCTGCATTCCCAAACTCATGCACGCAATGCCAATCCAGCAGCAAAAGCCCAACGCGATGGGCTTGCCGCCCTTTTTGACCAGCTCGACGATATCGGTATTAAAACCAATAGCCGCCATGGCCATCACAATAAAGAACTTCGACAGCTCCTTGATGGGCGCCGTGATGGACGCGGGAAGCTGAAGCACCGTGGTGATCACGCTCGCCAGCACAAAGAACAGCACAAACATGGGAAACGCACGTTTAAGCGAGAACGTGCTTTTGGCGTCACCGCCGGCCTTGCGTGCCAGATGCATCTGCCAGCATGCGAGGACCAGCGTGATGGGAATAATGGCCAGCGTCCTGGTGAGCTTGACCACTGTGGCGCTCTCGAGCACATTGGCGCCGGGATGCATGCTGTCCCAGGCGCTCGCCGCAGCCGTTACCGACGAGGTGTCGTTGATGGCGGTGCCGGCAAACAGGCCAAAGCCCTCGTTGGTCAGCCCGAGCATGCCGCCGAGCGTCGGAAACACGAGCGCCGCGATAACGTTAAACAGGAAGATGACCGAAATGGCCTGGGCAATCTCGCGATCGTCGGCATCGATGACGGGCGCGGTCGCAGCGATGGCCGAACCGCCGCAAATCGACGAACCCACACCCACAAGCGTCGCGATCTTACCCGGTACGTTCATGACGCGGCAGAGCACAAAGGCGATGACAAGCGAGGTCGAGATCGTCGCCACGATAATCGGCAGCGACTGGGCGCCCTTGGACAGAATCTGGGAGAGGTTCATGCCAAAGCCAAGCAGGATAACCGCGTACTGCAAGACTTTTTTGGACGTATAGGTGACGCCGGCGGCGAGCTGTTCGCGACGCTTCCTGGGAAAGACGAGCGCCAGGACCATGCCAAAGAGGATGGCAAATACCGGACCGCCGACCACCTCAATTTGTTTGCCGAGCAACGTCGCGGGAATGGCAATGATCAGGCAGAACAAGACGCCTTTCCAGCGCTCGCGAACGATATTTGCCAGTTGCATATGGGATTCCTTCTTTCTATTTCACGTTTGCGACGGCTTATGATACGGCAACATTGAGCACAGCCTTGCGCAAACACAGACTAAGATGCCGCAATAGTTCTCAGGCAACAGCCGAATTGCCCACCGCGGAGAGCTGATTCGCGGCATAATTAACAACTGACATATGAGTTTGATAGAACAGTTGCGAGGCGCTATGGAAGAATCGATGCACGTCGGCGAGCAGGAAACGAGCCTACAGGACCAGTCCTACCACACCATTCGACGCAAAATCGTCTACCTGGACTACAAGCCGGGCGAAAAGCTGGGCGTCAAGCAACTTTGCGACGACCTAGATATGGGGCGCACCCCTGTGCGCGAGGCTTTGGTTCGTTTGGCGCAGGAAGGCCTGGTGCGCACCGTGCCCCAGAGCGGTACCTACGTCTCGCCCATCAACCTCACCCTTGCCGAGAGTGCCTGTTACATCCGCGAGCATCTGGAAAAGCAGGTGATTGTGGAGTGCTGTGCGCGCGCCACGTCGGCCGGCATCGAGCAGCTCGACCGCGCCATCGTGCTGCAGGAAAAGGCCATGGCCGAAGAGGATCGCATCGGCTTCTTTTTGAGCGACAACCTCATGCATCACATGATTTTTAGCATCGCATGTCGCAGCACCGTGTGGTCGTGGCTCGAAGAGACCAATGCCGACCTGGAGCGCTTCCGCTGGCTGCGCGCCGCCACGCAGGTTCTCGACAATCAGGACATCGTGAACGAGCACAAGCAGATTCGCCGCGCTATCGCCGGTCGCGACCCCATCGAAGCGAGCTTTTTGGTCAGCAAGCACCTGCATATGATGTTCCGCAACCAGACCGAGGTTCTGGACCAGTTCCCCGAGTACTTCGAGACCAGCAAGCTCCGCTAACCTGCCAAATAGGGACAGGTTCATTTTGGCAGGTTTTATCTGGGCAAATGAAACAAGGCCCGGCTCCGCTGCAAC
>URDZ01000085.1:0-9265 GCA_900546725.1 uncultured Collinsella sp.
TAGCCGCCCTGGCCCTGAAGGCTGCGCTGACCCGAGCGGGGCGCAAGTTCACCGCGGCCTTGATAGCCACGCTGGACCGAACGCGGAGCCGAAGAGCGCTGGCCATACGGCTGTGATTGAGAGCGAAGACGCGGCGTCACCTGCGTGGTATCGGCATCCGAATAGCCACCGCGAGAGCGTCCCATAGAGGCACCACGGTAACCGCGATCGGAATAGCCGCCGTCGCCGTAGCCGGCACGAGGGTCACGCGCCACGCCGCGGGCAGCGGGAAGTGCACGGTCCTCGGGCATCGGCGTACTGCGGAACCGGTCACGCTGTGAGCGAATCTCCTCGCCCGAACCCGTCTCAGTAATATAACCGGCCTGCTGAGGACGCTGTCCATAGCGGGTTGAACGACCGCCCTGAACCATCAGGAAGCGCCCGTTATCGACCGAGGAACGCGAATTGACGTAGCCGGCGGCGTCCTGAAAACGACCGCCCTGCTGCGACGTCTCGCGTTCGTATGCCATCAGGTCGTCAAAGTAGGCATTGACGACCTCGCGCGGATTGAGGCCCAAAAAGCGAGCATAGCTCGAAATCATGCCCTGCGCATAGCCGCGCGGCGGCATCGAAGCAAAGTTACCGGTCTCGAAAAACTCGATGATCTGCGGCCTGATTTTGATGGTGTTGGCGACCTGCTGAATGGAAAGGCCCATCCGGCGACGCTGCTCGAGCAGCATGTCACCAAAGCGTGCAGCCATCAGAATCCTCCAAACTCACGATCTTCACGTGCCATCTCGGCGTCGACAGATTCCAGCGCGGCAAGCCCCTCCTCGTCCAACAGGACCTCACGCGGCTTGGAACCGTCGGGCGGGCCGACGACACCCTTTTCTTCCAGCATGTCCATAATACGCCCGGCACGCGCATAGCCAACCTTCAGACGACGTTGCAGGCCAGATGTGGAGCCAAGCTGCGATTCCACCACAATATGGGCGGCTTCCCAAATGAGCGGATCATCGTCTTGCGGCTCGGCTACTCCGGTGCGGACAATACCGCCGCCACCCGCCATGGACATGGAAGCGGGCGCCACGGCAGACAGAATCTCCTCGTGGTAGTCGGGCTCGCTCTGCGACTTGACGAACTCGACAATCTCGTTGATTTCGTCATCCGAGACAAAGCAGCCCTGGATACGGCGAGGCTTGCCCCAGTCGACCTTGGAGAACAGCATGTCGCCCAAACCGGTGAGCTTTTCGGCACCCATCTGGTCAATAATGACGCGCGAGTCGATGCCCGTGGCGACGTTAAAGGCGATGCGGTTGGTGATGTTGGCCTTGATGAGGCCCGTCACCACGTTGGAGCTGGGGCGCTGCGTAGCCACGATAAGGTGTATACCGGCGGCACGGCCCAGCTGGGCGATACGAACGATCGAGGCCTCGACATCCTTGCCGGCGACCATCATCAGGTCCGAAAGCTCGTCGATGATAATGACCAGATAGGGCATCTTTTGGGGCGGGTTGTCGTAATGCTCAAACTCGCCGGCGGCCTGCTTTTCGTTGTAGGTCGAGATCTTACGCACGTTGAGACGCTCGAAGACCTTCAGGCGACGCTCCATCTCGGACACGGCCCATTGCAGAGCGCTCGCGGCCTGCTTGGGCTCGGTCACCACGGGCACATAGAGATGCGGCAAACCGTTATAGCCCGCAAGCTCGACGCGCTTGGGGTCGACCATGATCAGGCGAACGTCCTCGGGAAGGGCTCGCATGAGCAGGGTCGTGATGATGGAATTGATCATCACCGACTTACCAGAACCGGTCGTGCCGGCGATCAGCAGGTGGGGCATCTTGGCGAGGTCAGCGACGACCGGCGTGCCCTCGGCATCTCGACCGATGGCCAGCTCGAGCGGACCGCCCTTCACATAGGGAAGCACGTCGCCCAGGTTGACGTTCTGGCGCTTGCGATTGGGAATCTCGATACCCACAAGCGAGGTACCGGGGATCGGGGCAAAGATGCGCACCGACTGAGCAGCGAGCGAAAGCGCGATATCGTCCTCGAGGCTCGAAATCTTGCTCACGCGCTCGCCCTCGCCAGGTTGCAGCTTAAAGGTCGTCACCGTGGGGCCGGCGATCCAGCCGACCACGCGGGCACTGCGGCCAAACTCAAGCAAGGTGGATTGCAGTGACTCGGCAGTCTGTTCCAGCTCCTTGTCAGATGACGCGGAGGACGCCGACTGCGGGTTGGCGTGCAGGATCTCGAGCGGCGGAAGCTTGAGGCCGTCCTCTTCTTCGCCCTCGTTATCCGCGGGGGCATTGACCGCTCCCCCATCGCTAGGAGTAGGCGCCTCGGCAGCGCCCGCGACAGCCGTATCGGCAACCTTGGGATGCTTCAAGAAGTCGGGAATCTGAGGTGTTGCCGAGACAGGACTCACGGCAAACGGCGGCTCGGACTCGTCGATCTTATCGGGGTCGTCTTCCATCGAAAGCTGGCCGGTTACCTGTTCGCGCTTAGCATGGCGACGCGGCAGCAAAGTTGTCTTTGCGGTCTCAATCGGAGCCTCGTCGTCCTCGTCATCGCCCTCGGTAAGCTCAATCTCGCTATCGGACCAAGACGGGTCGGGCTCGCTTGTATTCAACTTGGGCGTGGCCTTGCCCTTCTTGACATGACGGCGCGGCAGCAGCGTCGTCTTAGCGCGCTCGGCCTCCACGGCATCGGATACGTCGACAAACGGATCCTCGTCCTCGTCGTCATCGTCCAAAACCGGGTCCACATCGTTGCCCATGACCGTGGTCACGGCAGCATCGGAGCCCTTTTGACGAAGAATGCTCAGGTGCGGACGGGCAACGCCGGGCACCGACAGGGCTTCGTCGTCACCCCACGGGCTCGCGTTAACATCGGCACGACGGCGCTCGGCAAAATCGGCCGCGCGGTCGCGAGCAGAGCGCAGCACGCCACCCACCGAAAAGCCGATGATGACAAAACCAACGACGGCCAGACCCAACAGGACCACCATCGCGATAGGCTTACCCAGGGCATTCTGCAGCGCACTCGCAATAAACGCACCGATGTAGCCACCCGAGGCGGACAGATTTTGCGGCGTGAACATAAGGTCACACGAGTCGCTCGTACCCGGCACCATCAGCGAAAGAATGGAGACAACGGTGATAAAGACCACGGCTCCGCCCGCGACCGAGCGCACGTTGAGCGGCGAGTCCTCGCCTAAAAAGAGCGTGGCGGCAAACAGCAAAATGACGATCGGCAGCACGTAGGCGCCCAGACCAAAGCCCAAGTGGTAGAAACCGGCAACCGCAGCCGTAACGGGCGCAGTCGCCGGCGAAATCACGGCAATAAAGGACGCAATCGCCAAAACGGCAATGACCACGCCGGCGATATCGCGGTTGGCCGAGGGCTCGACCAAGGGCTCGAAATCATCGAACTCGGACTCGTGGCCCTTATTGGCACGCAGATGGGAACCGGCACCCTTAGCAGATGCCGGTTGGTTATTGGCCTTATTGCCTTTGGCGTTTTGTGCAGATCCGCGCGCCAAACTAAACCTCCATGACGACCGGGATGATCATCGGACGGGTGCGAGTACGGCTCCAGATAAAGTTAGAGAGCGAATCGCGCACGGCCTTGCGAATGGCATCGGAACCGCTGCTCGTAAAGCTGAACTTGCCCTTCTCGATCGTCTTCATAATGGACGCGGAGGCATCCTCGGAGAACTGGTCGTCGATGGCAAACGAGACGCCGCGGCCCGAGAACTCGATGGCCTCGATCTTCTTGTGCTTGAGCGAGACGATGGCAACAGCGGTAACCATACCGTCGTTGGCGAGCTTCTGACGATCACGCAGGACGATGGGGTCGGTATCGCCGATGCGCAGGCCGTCGACGTAAACGACGCCGGACTCGACGGGCGTACCGCGCTTAACGATACCGCCGCGCATCTCGAGCGTGTCGCCGTTGTCGAGGATAAAGATATGATCGTCCTTGAGACCCATCTTGCGGGCCAGCTGGGCATGGGCGCGCAGATGCACGGCTTCACCGTGAACCGGCATAAAGTACGTGGGCTTGGCCATGGCCATCAGGAGCTTGAGCTCCTCCTGGCTACCGTGACCGGAAACGTGAACGAGGGCGCGGTTCTTATCCCACACGTCGCAGCCGAGCTTGGCCAGGCTGTTGACGACCTGCTGGACGGCTTTCTCATTGCCGGGAACAGGAGTTGCCGAGAGGATAACGGTATCGCCCTCGTGGATGGAGAGCGTCTTGTGCTCGCCATTGGCCATGCGGGACAGGGCCGACAGCGGCTCGCCCTGCGAACCGGTGCACATGACAACAATCTTGTCGTCAGGCAGGTTATCAATGTCAAAGGCATCGATGATATCGGCGTCGTCGATGTTGAGGTAGCCAAGCTCGCGCGCCACGCGGGTGTTAGTGAGCATGGAGCGACCGGTCACAACGACCTTACGGCCGCACTTGCGGGCGGCATCGCAGATCTGCTGCAAACGATGGATGTGGCTCGAGAACGACGCAACGAACACGCGACCCGGCGCGTTCTTGATGGCGTGCAGCAGGTTGGGACCAACCTCGGCCTCGGACTTGGTAAAGCCGGGAACCGTGGCGTTGGTGGAGTCAGAAAGCAGCAGGTCGATACCCTGCTTGGCAAAGCGGCTGATAGCGGCATAGTCGGGCGTGACGCCGTCGATGGGCGTCTGGTCGAGCTTAAAGTCGCCGGTGTGCATAACGGTACCCTGGTTGGTGCGGATGAACACGCCCAGAGCGCCGGGAATGGAGTGCGTCATCGAGAAGAAGTCGAGCGAGATGCCGCCGAGGTTGACATGGCTGCCGCCCTTGACCTCGCGGAACTTGGGTGCGCGGATGCGGAACTCAGAAAGCTTGCCCTCGATAAAGCCAAGCGTCAGCTTGCTCGAAAAGATGGGCACCTTATTGTTGAGGTCCTGCAGCAGGTACGGAAGCGAACCGGTGTGGTCCTCGTGGCCGTGGGTGACGACGATACCGCGGAGCTTTTCCTCGTTCTCCAAAACATAGGTGTAGTCGGGAAGCACCAGGTCGATACCGGGCTGGGAGTCATCCGGGAACATGAGGCCGGCGTCGACGAGCACCATGTCGTCGCCGCACTCGAAGACCGTCATGTTCTTGCCGATGCCGTCAAGGCCGCCGAGCGGGATGATCTTCAAGGGAGATGATTTTTTAGCTGCCATAGGTTAGTGTTGTTTCCTTTCTTCGAAACGGGTCTGAAACAACCGACGGGGCGCTTCTGGCAAACCGACCGCCGGGAACGTACAAACATGCATCACAGAGTCGATGCAGTAACCACAGTATGATACCCATTTGCCCACCAACAGACCACCCATGCATCAAAGCCCCATCTGAACTGGTCCATCCCGCCGGTCTGGGGCCATCGGGGGCCGGGCCGGGTTAAGTTTGCTGCTCTACAGTCCTGCGCAAGACGGAGGCCACATTAAGTGGCCTCCTGTTCGTGCGGAACTCGCGATAAACTTCATCAGTGCCCGCCCCACGGGAAACCTGCCAAAAAGAGACAGGTTTATTTTGGTCGGTTTTATCTGGGAAGATGCTGCTGCGGCTATCTACAGATCTGAAATCTGACTACTGAATAGACTGTCTAACTAAATAGCGAGCGGCACTAACCAGCCCTTTTGCTTGCGCCCGGGAGGGGCGCATATGAAGTTTATCGCGAGTTCCGCACGCAAAGGAAAGCACTTAATGTGCTTTCCGTCTTGCGCAGGACTGTAGAGCAGGAAACTTCATATGCGGCCCTCCCGGGCGCAAGCAAAAGGGCGACCCCTGTCCGGAGTCGCCCTTGTTGAGCTGCTTATGTTTAGCTGTTACTCGGCGTCGTGGTGACGGCGGGGCTTGCGGCCTCCGTTGTCGCCGGGACGGCGCGGACGGTCGCTGCGCTCGGAGCGCTCGCGACGCAGACGCTCACGGCGCTGGAAGTGCTCGCCGTCGCCCTCGGGGGCACCCTCGGCGCGAGCCGGGGCCTCGGGCTTATCCAGACGATCGAGCGAGATCTTGCCGCGATCGTCGACCTCGATGACGACGACCTTGACCTCGTCGCCCACGTTGAGGACGTCCTCGACCTTCTCCACGCGGCCCTTGGCGACGCGGGAGATGTGCAGCAGGCCGTCCTTACCGGGCAGCAGGTTGACGAAGGCGCCGAAGGGCTGGATGGAGACCACGCGACCGGTGTACTCCTCGCCCGGCTCGGGAACCTTGATGATGAGCTTGATACGCTCGACGGCCTGGTCGACGGACTCGCCGGTGCCGCCGACAAAGACGGTGCCGTCCTCCTGGATGTCGACCGAGGCGCCGGTCTCGTCCTGGATACCGCGGATGACCTTACCGCCGGAACCGATGACGTCGCGGATCTTGTCGGTCGGAACCTGGATGGAGACGATGCGCGGGGCGGTGCTGCGCGTGGTGTGGCGCGGCTCGGGAATCACATCGAGCATCTTCTGCAGGATGAAGGCGCGACCCTCCTTGGCCTGCTGCAGGGCGCGGGCCAGGATGTCGAAGGTGAGGCCGGTAGCCTTGTTGTCCATCTGCAGGGCGGTGATGCCCTCGGTGGTGCCGGTGACCTTAAAGTCCATGTCGCCAAGGAAGTCCTCGAGACCCTGGATGTCGGACAGGACCACGGTCTTGCCCTCCTCCTGGATCAGGCCCATGGCGATACCGGAGACCGGGCGCTTAATGGGCACGCCGCCGTCCATAAGGGCGAGCGTGGAGCCGCAGGTCGAAGCCATCGAAGAGGAGCCGTTGGACTCCATGACCTCGGAGACCACGCGGATGGCGTAGGGGAACTCGTTCTCGTCGGGAAGCACCGGAAGCAGAGCGCGCTCGGCCAGGTTGCCGTGGCCGATCTCGCGGCGCTTGGGGCTGCCCATGCGGCCGGTCTCGCCGGTGCAGAACGGCGGGAAGTTGTAGTGATGCATATAGCGCTTGCCCTCGGTGGGCTCGATGGTATCCAGACGCTGGCCCTCGTTGAGCATGCCGAGCGACAGCACGGAGAGCACCTGGGTCTGACCGCGCTGGAACAGGCCGGAGCCGTGAACGAGCGGCAGATAGTTGTCCTTCACCATGATGGGACGGATCTCATCGGCGGCACGGCCGTCGACGCGCTCGCCGGTCTCGACGACCATGGTGCGCATGGCCTTCTTCTCGAGCTTCTTGAGCGCCACGGGGATCTCGCGCTCCCAAGCGGCCTGCTCCTCCTCGGTGAACTCGGCACGGATGGACTCCTTCAGAGCCTCGACCTTACCGATACGGGAGAGCTTGTCGGCGTCGCGAAGGGCGGCTGCCATCTCGTCGTAGTGGGCGAAGATGCGCTCCTGGACCTCCTCGACGGGCTGGTCGAGCGGGTACTCCTTCTTGACGATGGCGCCATTGACCTGCTCCCACTCGGCAACGAACTCGTCCTGGGCCTGGCAGAAGGCGGCAAGGGCCTCCTGGCCAAACTTCATGGCGGCGAGCATGTCGTCCTCGGAGATCTCCTCGGCGCCGGCCTCGACCATCGAGATGAAGTCGGCAGAGCCGCCCAGCTCCAGGTCCAGGTCGGAGTTCTCGCGCTCCTCATAGGTGGGGTTGACGATAAACTCGCCGGTCTCCACGTTACGGCCGATGCGCACGCAGGCAAGCGGGCCCTCGAAGGGCACGCCGCCGAGCGTCATTGCCAGGGAAGCACCCATGACGTTGATGACGTCAAAGGGGTTGACCTGGTCGGCGACGAGCGAGGTGGCGACGATGTGCACCTCGTTGCGGAAGCCGTCCGGGAAGCTCGGACGAATCGGGCGGTCGATCATACGGGCCGTGAGCGTGGCCTTCTCGCTGGGACGGCCCTCACGCTTGAGGTAGCCACCCGGGATGCGGCCGGCGGCGTACATCTTCTCGTTGAAGTCGACGGTCAGCGGAAAGAAGTCGTAGTTCTTACGCTCCTTGGAGACGACCACGGTGTCGAGCATCGTGGTGTCGCCCTGCTTGACCAGACAGGCGCCGGTGGCCTGCTTGGCAAGCTCGCCGGACTCAAAGGTGTAGGTCTTGCCGTACAGCTCAAAGGTCTTGGATACGAGTGTCATTGTTCTCCTTTACCCCACAGGCCCCTTGCCTGCGGGCTTCTCATGTGACGCGGGCCCCCTGCCCCCGCCACGCTTCAGAGCGTGATTGTTCACGCCCTTACACAAAAAGAGCGCCCCGCTGCGCAGGACGCTCTTAGCATGTACAAATCCTACTGGATGTTGTCGCGGATGCCCAGAGCCTTGATGAGCTCACGGTACTCGACGATGTCGTTCTTCTTGATGTAGGAGAGAAGACGACGACGACGGCCGACGAGCATGAGCAGGCCACGACGGGTGTGGAAGTCCTTCTGGTGGGACTTCATGTGCTCGGTCAGCTCCTTGATGCGCTCGGACAGGATGGCGACCTGAACCTTGGGGTTGCCGGTGTCGACCGGGGTGTTACCGAACTGGGCAGTCAGCTCAGCCTTGCGCTCTTTGGAAACAGTCATTGTTTCACCTTTCGTTTCTTGTCGCCCGCGGGCGACATTATTCGCCTCGGACTGGGAAGCCGCCGGTGGAGCGAGCATCCAAGGTCGAGGTACCAACAGGTCGGTATGTTACCACAAGCGGCCCGCGCCTGCGCATCATCACCGACCCAACATGAATTCCATCGCACGGAGGCGCTGATCGGTGTGCGTCGCAGCCCAAACATGCGAAAGCCCCAATAAAAAGGCAGCGGTATGGGGATCGATCCTCTCGGCCATGAGTGCATCGAAGGTCATGGACATGAGGGCGCGCAGCCACGCGACCTCACCGGTCGACACCAGCTCGGCACCCGGAACGCTCGACGCGCACGACCCGCACATGAGCCCGCCCGCCCGGGGCGAAAAATACGACAGCATGGGGTCTCCGCACAGCACGCAGGCCGAAAAATCGGGTCGATAGCCAACGTGCGACAGCAGCTTAAAGACATATGCCGCCACAAGTAGATCCATATGCGCCGTGTCGAGCCCGCTGCCCACCAGGGCAAGCGCTCGCTGCGTTATGGCAAAGGTAAACGGGTCCTCGGCGTCCTCGAACGAGCACACACGAGCGACCTCGGCGATTGCGCTTGCGGCGCAGGTCGTCTCGTAATCGGGCGTAGCGCCGAGCGGCGCCTCCATAAGCTCGGCCTGGGAAACCACATCGAGCGACCGTCCATGCGCGAGCAGCATATCGACAGTACAGAACAGCTCGCAGCGCGCCGCCAGGCGCCCACCGGG
>URDZ01000086.1:0-9253 GCA_900546725.1 uncultured Collinsella sp.
CTCCCAGGGGCGAGCTACGTTTACATGCTCGCAATCGGTTATGGCTTCCCATCTGAAGCCTAATGCTGTATCTAGAAGCTGTGTCTAACAAGTAATCCGATCTGACAAAGAGACGGCTCCTTTGTCAGATCGGATTACTTTGATTTTTTGTTTTCGAGTTTCCCTTCGCTGCTTTTAGTAGGGTAACCGATATGGCTGCTAGTGCGTACGTATAGCCGTGGCGCAGGCCGCCCACACATATCGTTTCACGCGCAGTTTCGCAGCGAGCGAAGCGAAGCGAGAATGTTTGAGCATGGAATGATATGTGTGGGCGGCCTGCGCCACGGCGGACAGTCCGGTGCTAGCGGATATGCGCGGGCTTTCCTCCCCAGTAGAAGCGGCAGAAGGCTCGTTTGCGCTTTTGGGGTTTGCCTACTAGCTCCATGGTGGCGATGGCTATGTCTTCGGCTGCGTGGGGGCGGCGTAGTACTTCGCCGTTGGTGAGTAGCGCTTTGAGCGACTCCGGATGATCGTGGAGATGGCGCAACGTCACGATGAGTTCTCGTGCGGTGGTGACATGCATGCTGGCGCCCATGCCGGTGAGCATTGTGGTGTTGGCCTTTTCCTGACCGTATGATTTACCCAGCAGGATCATCGGCAGATGAGCGCACAGGCACTCGGTGACGGTGAGTCCGCCCGATTTGAGGATTGCCAGGTCGCAGCCGTGCATGAGGGCCGCCATGTCGTCTACGTAGTCCAGAACCGTGACGTTGTCGAGCTTCATGGCGTCGAAGAGCGTTTTGAGTCGGGTGGCGTATTCCTTATCCTTGCCCGGTAAAAAGACAAAGTGCATGTCCTCAAAGCTGCGTAAGAAGGGGAGCGTGTGGTCCATCGCGGCGCGGAAACGCACGTATGGTTGGGGCAAACTGGCGCCGGCCATCACCAATACGACGGTTTTGTCTATGGGGAGATTGAACTTGCTGAGCTCATCTTCGCGTTTGTAATCGGTATCGAAACCGGCTCGGATGGGGATGCCAGTTATGCGGATCTTTGACTCGGGAACTTTGCGGGGGCGCAGCGTTTCGGCCATAAACTCGTTGGCCACGCAGAACAGGTCGGTGTCCTTGTGGGGCCAAAAGCCTTCGACTTCATAGTCTGTTGGTACGCAGATGACCGGATAATCGATACCCGTAATAACGCGGGCACCCACGGCAACATTGGCTGCTGTGATGTGCGTTGCGACCACGGCTATAGGCCTGCGGCGACGAATATATTCGTTGAAGGCGGGGAACATAATTCGCGACCATGCCGTGCCGCCACCCCAGAGAAGATGCCCCGTAAGCGTATATCGCCAGGTCAGGTCGTAAATGGGGCGTGTGGCTCCCGTAAAAGAAGCCGCGGTCTTATTGCCGTCGAATTTAATACGTCCAAAATCAAGGATATCGAGCACTTCAATTTCAATATCCTCAGGGATTCCCTTGGTGCCGCGGATAAGGTCAAATGCTTGTGCAATCGCGTTGGCGGCGGCTTTGTGGCCCGATCCAACTGATGCGTGCACAATGGTTACCAGGGGTTTTTGTGCAGGTAAAACGGTCATTTGCTCCGGTTGGGGAGTGGCTTGCATGGGCAGGGGAGCGCTATTGCTCGTCTGCGTTTGATCCATCGATAACTCCCCTTCAGCTTTGTTACGCGATTTATCATTGTAGTGCATGAGTGTCATGTTCACGTAAATTTGGGTATGAGCGCAAAGAACGACAACGTTTCGACGAGAGGATTCTTCATGACTACCGATCAGCCGATTGATGTTGCGATTATCGGTGGAGGCCCCGCGGGCTATGCTGCCGCCATTTACGCTGCGCGTGCCAACCTGACGACGACCGTGATTGAGCAGGGCATGTCGGGTGGACAGATCGCCACGACCAATGAGGTCGAGAACTATCCGGGCATTCCGCTCTTGAGTGGCGCCGAACTCGGCGAGCGTTTTCAGCAACATGCAGAGGGGCTGGGAGCGCAGGTTACATGGAGCATGGTTACGGGTATCGATTACGATGCCGATGCAGCGCTGTTTACGGTGCATCACGATATGGGCGATACGCTTGCCTCGAGCGTTATCGCTTGCATGGGTGCCACGCCGCGATCTGCTGGTTTTGTTGGCGAGGATACGTATCGCGGTCGCGGCGTTTCGTATTGCGCAACGTGCGACGGCATGTTCTTTCGCGGCAAGCAGGTCTTTGTCATCGGCGGCGGCAATGCTGCCTGCGAGGAAGCTCTGTTCTTGTCAGAAATCGCCAGCAGCGTGACCATCGTTTTGCGCCGCGATCAGTTCCGTGCCCCCGATGGTGTGGTTCAAAAAGTTCTTGCAAAAGATAATATTTCAGTTAGGTACCAAACTAGTATTGTGGAGCTCTCGGGCGAAGCCATGCCAACGACGATCGCCTTTAAGGACAATTCATCCGGGGAAATTCATACCGAGTCATTTGAGCCCGGCTCTTTCGGCATCTTTGTCTTTACCGGGACGCAACCCCATACCGAGCTTGTTGAGCATCTTGTCGATCTGGCGCCTGATGGCGGCATTTTGACTGATGAATCCATGGCGACCCGCACGCCAGGTCTATTTGCTGCTGGCGATATCCGTTCCAAGCGCTTACGTCAGGTTGTGACCGCCGTTTCTGACGGAGCCATAGCAGCAACGAGCGCATACGCGTTTCTCCGCTGATAAGTACGATAATATATCTTATGTAAGGTTGTTATTAATTAACAAAATGGCGGGACGATGCATCAGTGCGCCGTCCCGCCAATTTTCTTGTCGGCTATGTGGTATGCAAAACTAGATAATCTAGAATACAATATAGATAATGAACGGAGGACCTTTATGAACCACGTTAAACACGTTATTCCGATGTCCGATTCGTCGGTCAGCATTAAGCCTGAGGATATTCAGCCCACTGTGCTGCCCGATGCATTTATTGAGTCCGATATCGTTCGCAAACTCAATACGTTGAGTCTGCCGCGCTATAACCAGTTGCCCAATGTGACGCTCTATCGCGACCAGGTTATTGAGTATGTTGCACTGTGGATGGAGCCGCTGTCCATTTGCGTTGAGCAGCCTGTCATTACGCCATCGATGATCAATAACTACGTGAAGGTCGGCCTGGTGCCTGCTCCGGTCAGAAAGCAATATGGCCGCGAGCAGATTGCCCGCCTGATCGCTATCTGCATCTTTAAGCAGGTGCTGCCTATTGCTGCGGTGCAGGCACTCTTTAACATTCAGCGTTTGAGCTACGATGCCCCGACGGCCTTTGATTATGTGGTCGATCAGCTCGAGGCATCGATTCGTTCGGCGTTTTCTGTCGAGCAGACGCCGGTTCCCGATACGGCGCATCAGGTAACGCGTGAGTCGCTGCTTGTGCGCAGCGCGGTTTCATCCTTTGTTTCGAAGGCTTACTTGATGAGCTATCTCAAGTTCAACGGGTTTAATAGCTAGCCGACGTATAAAACGGGCGGGACAAAGAGCCATCTGTCGCTTTGTCCCGCCCGTTTTATTGCTTGGTTGGACTTTATTTGCCCGAAGCTACGCCCATACCGTAGCCGATGATGAGGCCGTGCATCTCGGCGTAATAGGAATCTAGGCCGTTGCAGGGCATGATGATGGTCTTGGAGCCGGGCCAATGCTCGACTATGCGGTCAGTAAGCGCCTGGGCTCCAGCTTCGTTCTCAACATGGTCGATGACGACCTCGCCGCCCGTAAAACCCTCGGCTTCCATGGTATCGATGATCTTGTTGAGCATCTTCTTTTCGCCACGCGTGTGCCCGACGAGTTCGATTTTACCGGCCTCGCTCGCCGTGCCCAAAATGCGGATATTGAGCTTGTTGGCAATGACGCCGGCTGCCTTAGGGATACGTCCGGCTTTGGCCAGGTTTTCGTAATTGCACAAGCTGAAGAGGATTTTGCTGTTCTGCTCAAGGCTATCGAAGTATGCGCAAGCGTCCTCGAATGAGACATCCGGATTGCTTGCAAGATAGCGGTCGAACAGCAAGAAAATGAGGTCCATTTTGCCGCCAGCTGCGCGCGAATTGACTAGGTGAATCTGCCGGTCGGGCTCCTCGGCAAGAACCATATCGCGAGCCGTGGCTGCTGCGTTGTAGCTGCCCGACACGCCCTCAGAGATCGGCATGCAGATGGTCTTGTCTGCCAATTTGAAGAGCTCGGCCCACTCCCCTACGCTGGGACAAGCGCTCGAAGAAGCGTTCGTCTCCGCCTGAACAGCGCAGTTTAGTTCATGAACATCGAGTGAAAGGTCATCGACGAATTCACGCTCCCCCACTCGAATTTTGAGGGGCGCAAATGCAAAGGTGGTATGGGGCGCGGTCGGTTGCCAATCGCGGAGGTTACAGCTTGAATCGGAGATAAGTGCCCAGCTCATAGAGGGTCCTTTCTAATTGTTCCTCAACAATTATAGCCATCTTGCAAACTGAATGTACGGCTATCTAGTTTTGAATACTAGATAGCCGTACAAGATTAGAGAAAAAAGAATGGACCTCGCGACTTAAAGCCACGAGGTCCACATTCACACGCTGTGTAAGATGACTTAGTAACGCACGAAGATATAGTTGTTGTTCATGCCGGCGGCAACGGAGCTGATGATAACACCCGTGTTGTAGTCAGAAGCATGAATCATCTGACCTCCACCGATGTAAATGCCGGTGTGGTACGAGTTGACCACAACGTCACCGGGCTGCGGATCGGAGACGCGCGTCCAGCCCATAAAGGTACCCGTGGTGCCCAGGCGGCAATAGCGACCAGTGAGGCAATAGCTAACAAAACCAGAGCAGTCGAAGCTGTTCGGGCCAATTCCGCCCCAGGAATAAGCGCAACCAAGCTTGCTGTATGCACGCGAGACAACAGAACCGCCATCGACGGACTGGCTCGGAGCAGAAGGCGTCGGAGCCGGAGCAGGCGTAGAGGGCTGCGGCGTCGGAGCAGGTGCCGGCGTAGGAGCCGGAGTGTTGCCGCCCTGGTTGTTGTTATTGCTGGTCTGACCACCGTTGTTGGTGTTCTCGGTCGTACCGGCAGTCTCGTTGCTCACCGTGGCCTTCTCGGCGGTGCTGGCGTTGATGCCGGCCTGCAGCGCGGCGTTGGCCTCGGCCTCTGCGGCAAGCTCGGCCTGCAGCTGCGAATCCAAGGAGTTTACGACGTTCTGGGCTTCAGCCTGCTGGGCGTTAAGCTCGTCGACCTTCTTTTGCGTGGTGGCGACGTTCTTCTCTTGCTCGGCCTGCTTATCAGTGAGCTGCTGCTTAAGCTCCTTGACCTCTTGAATGGTCTGAGCCTGCTTATCGGAAACTTTGCCGTAGTAGAACAGACGGTTGAGCATATCGCTCAGGTCATCGACGCCCGTCAGAACCTGAAGCAGGCTCAGACCGCCGGTTTTGTATTCGCCGGCGACATAGGTCGAGAGCTTGGCCTGACCATCGGCGATCTCCTGCTGCTTTTGCGTGATCTCGCCGGCAGTCTGATCGAGCGCCTGCGTCTGCGTGGCGAGCTCATCGTAAATCTGCTGGGTTTGGGTGCCGATCTGCTCGAGTTTCGTACGAGCAGCGGCAAGGTCGGATGCGGTATCGGCGTAGGCAGGAGCCGCGAGGCCCAAGCCCAAAACACAAGCGAGGGTTGCCGTAGCAGCGCAGCGTGCCATGTTTTTGTGCGTGTTTGCTGTGCGCATGTAGCTTCCTTTCCAGTAACTAAGGGTAACGGCTAGTCTACCGTCACCAGGCTAAAGAGCTCCACATCGTCATCAGACGGCGTGAGCTTCTCGCGCGGGTTGAGAAACGCAAGCTCAAGTATACAACCGTAACCGATAAGCTTTGCGCCCATATCTCGCACCAGTTTACCTGTTGCCTCGACGGTTCCGCCCGTCGCGATCAAGTCGTCTAGAATCAACACGGTATCTTTAGAGCTGATAGCGTCGGCATGGATCTCAATGGAATCCGTTCCGTACTCGAGCTCGTAGCTCTGGCTTACGGTCTCGCGCGGCAGCTTGCCCGGTTTACGTGCGGGAACAAAGCCGGCGCCAAGTGCTACAGCCACCGGTACGCCAACCATAAAGCCGCGAGCCTCGGGACCCACGACCTTGGTGATTCCCATGCCGGCAAAGTGCTCGGCGAGGGCATTGGTCATGGCTTTGAGCGCTTCGGGATTGCCAAAGAGCGGCGTGATGTCTTTAAAGATGACTCCGGGCTCGGGATAGTCGGGGATGTCGACGATTTGAGATTCGAAGTCGTACATTGCATGACCTTTCAATGGGTTGCCGGATAAGCGGCAGCTGTTATTTGCCCGCGGTGGCGGTTCCGGATTGCGAAGGGGCGACGACCTTGAGCGGCTTTACGAGCGAATCCTCGTGTGAAGCCGGCGCAGCTATCTCTTCGTTTTTGGCCTTGGTGGACTCGGAACGAGTGATTTCCTCATCGAGTGCATCGATGTCGGCGTCCTCGACCACGGCGTTGAGCGACTCAAAAACGCGGTTCTTGAGCAGTGCGGTGTGCACACCTTCCGTTAGGTCGTGAAGCTTCTTAAACGCACGCTCGAGCTTGGCGTCGCGCTCGTCATCGGAGGTATCCATTCCGAGCATGCTCACGAGCACCTGCTCAAACATCGAGGACTCGCGGTTGGCGGAAGACACGTACTGACGCAGGTTGCGCGGCTCGATATGGAAGCGTGACAGCTCGGAGCAGTAGCGGATGATCGGGAAATCTCGGCCATCGACGAGCTCACGATTTTGCGGACTCTTGATGATGCGAATGAGGTCGTTCTCGGCGAGCGAGCGGATAAACGAAATCTCGACGCCCAGCATATCGGGAATGGTCTCGATGGGATGCAGCTTTTGCTTAGTCTCCTTGGGCTCCGTCTTGAGTGGAACATCGGAAAGCAAGCCCACCTCGTAGGCGAGCGTTGACAGGTCCGTGGCGTTTTCCAAGCGCTGCTTAATCACGTTGAGCGGCATGTAGCGAGTCTTCTGTAAGTGCAGAATGACTTCCAGGCGATCAACGTCCTCCTTGGAGTACTGACGGTATCCCTTAGGCGTACGATGAGGGGTAATGAGCCCCTCATCCTCTAGAAATCTTATTTTTGAGTTCGAAAGATCGGGGTATGCGCCTCGAAGTAGGTTGACGACTTGGCCGATACTCAGATAGTTGCGTTCGGCCATGCCCTACTCACCGGTTTCGATGCGCTCCGGCGTGCTCTCGTGGTAGATGAGCGTAAACGTACCGATCTGAACGGAAGAACCGTCGTGCAGCGGGGCTGCATTGACGATGGCACCGTCGACCCAGGTGCCATTGAGCGATCCCAAGTCCTCGATGCGAGCGCCGAGGCCCTCGCGAATAATGCGCGCGTGGCTGCGCGAAACAGTCATGTCGTTGAGGAAGATGCCGTTCGCGGGATCGCGGCCAATGGTGGTCACGTCGTCCTCGAGCTCAAAAGCGGCACCCGTCTGCGGACCCTTGACGATGGACAGAACGGGGGCGGTGATGCGCACGTTGGCCATGAGGTCAGGAACGGTGACGTCGCTTGAAGGCACGCGGAATACGCAGGTAGCGTCAGCAGTCTTATCATTCTGAGGCATATTGTTAACCATGTTGTCCATGACAACCCCTAACTTATCGCGGACGTGCCGCAAATAATGAACCGTACGTAATCATACCCCAACGAATCAGTCTTCGATTTCAGGGTTCAGAAAGTCGATGTCCTCGTCCTCGGGATGCGCGAGAGCCTGTTTTATGGCCACTCCGCCCTTAATGGAGTAGATGACAGCCGTGAGCATGGAGAAGATCACGCCGCCGTACACAAAGAAGATGCCGAGGGGCACCGAGCTTCCGTTGAGGCCCGGGAAGGCCGTAAGGGTTGAAGGTAAAAGGTGCAGGCCGTCAACAACGGGGAACCCGAGCAGCATGAGCGAGAAGCCGGTCATGAGCAGCGCAGTGGCAATCTTTCCGGGAAAGACGACATCGATGGGGCGACGGTGATAATGACGCACGATAAGCGTGCCGATGCCCAGATAGATGTCGCGGCCAATAATGAGCACGCAGACCCAGATGGGCAGCTCTCCGCGGACCACCAGTCCCAAGACGCCGGTGAACAGCATCGCACGGTCGCAAATGGGGTCCATGACCTTGCCGAGCCACGAGACCGTCTTAGTCATGCGGGCGATTTGACCGTCCATCCAGTCGGTAGAGGCGGCAACGGCGTAGATAACGATGGCGATGACGCGGTTGTTATCCGTCACAAACAGGTACAGAAATACCAGGGTGAGGATCAGGCGCGTAAAGGTGATGAAATTGGAGATCGTAAAGATCTTATTCGACGGGTAATCGGAAGTGCCGATAAGCTCCTTTTTGATCTTCTTTTTGATGCCCACAGGACTCCCCCGCTGGTTAACGACAAAACTTTCGATACTATACCCGTTCCGGCGATGTCTATCCAGCGCAGCCATAGAGAGTCCAGACATGTGGAGGGCGCCTCTGGGCTGCGCTGGATTCTGCATTTGTGTACATCAGCCTCCAAAAGCGACATTTTTCGGCATCTTTGGTGGCTGGTGTACACGTTTTGATTCGGTGATTACATCGATCGGGAAAGTTGTTGCTTTAAGCAAATGCGTGCGGGTCGAGATTGGCTGGCGCCAAAAGAGCCCAACGGCCGTTACGGCTTCGTTAGAAACGCGTCCCACCATGGATGGTGAACCCGAAAGGTAAGGCGCGCGGGCACGGTGGCTCGGCCCGCGCACCCGGAAGAGAAAGGACGAACCCATGGGTTACATGCTCGAGACGCGCGGGCTCACCAAGCGCTTCGGCCGCGGCGACCAGGCGCAGGACGCTGTGGCCGACGTGAGCCTTCATATCCGCGAGGGCGAGGTGTACGGGCTGCTCGGCCCCAACGGCGCCGGCAAGTCGACAACGCTCAAGATGATCTGCGGGATGCTGCGGCCGACGGCCTGGGAGATCCTCTTTGCCGGGCACGCCTGGCGCCGCGAGGACCTCTACGCAATCGGCAGCCTCATCGAGGAGGCGCCGCTCTACCCCAACCTCACCGCGCGCGAGAACCTGCGCGTGCGCACCACGCTGCTGGGCCTTCCCGAGAGCCGCGTAGATGAGGTGCTCGCCGCCGTGGACCTCGCGGACACCGGGAAGAAGCGCGCCGGGCGCTTCTCGATGGGCATGCGGCAGCGCCTGGGGCTCGCGCTGGCGCTGATCGCCCGGCCACGCCTGCTCGTGCTCGACGAGCCCA
>URDZ01000087.1:0-9105 GCA_900546725.1 uncultured Collinsella sp.
GGCGGCACTCGACGAGGGCCGTGACCAAACGTATCGACTTATCGCTCTCCCCCACGACGGCACCCCTCTCGAATCAATAACGAACGCGTGTTCTATAATAGCGTAATCACGATTGTTGACCATCGGTGCGGTTGCCGCTGCGGCAAGACCGGAGCAGAATTATGGAATAGCCCTACGCTCGGCAATGTATCTACAAACCCTGAGCGAAGGGAGTGTCGCAAATGCATGCAGCGGCAGTTAACCTTCGGGGGGTATCTCCTAGAGGTACTCTTCTCCGAGGACAGTCAATCATCGAGTACGTCCTGATCATCGCGGTTATCGGCCTGGTGATCGTGTTCGCGGGACCCGGCGTGGCCGGTGCCATCCGCAACCAGTTCAACCTGGTCGGCAACACGGTGAACAACGGGACGACCGGCGGCGTCGAGAGCGGAGGAGCGTCCGGCGGCGGTTCCGCCGGGGCCGATTCCGCGACCGTCCAAGCGGCCGTCGCCAAGGACGCGAAGGACTGGACGCTCGAGGAGCAGAAGGCCGTGGCCGAGGACATCGCCAAGGATGGCACGGCTTCTCCCGCATACGCCAAGGCGAAGGCAGCGATGGATGCGGGGACGAAATTCTCCGTCAAGTTGACCAATGGCGAGACGCTCGAGTACCGCATCGTCGGCATCAACCACGACGACCTCGCGGACGGCACCGGCAAGGCGGGACTCACATTTGAGGCGACCAACGGCGCAATGGGCAAGAAGCGCATGAGTGACTCATATTACAATTTCGGCGGATGGGAGCATTCCGAGCTGCGCGGCCGCCTCAACTCCGGCGACCTCTTGGCGCTCCTGCCGGCTGAGATCCAATCTAGGGCGAAAGCCGTCACGAAAATGACCGACAACAAGTTGGACACATACCCCGGCACCGTGACGGCCACGACCGACAAGGTCTTCCTGCTCTCGACGACCGAGGTCTACGGAAACCTCCACTCCAGGCCAATGGGCACCTCCAGTCCGACGGCTCCCAGTACGAGTATTACGCCTTCAAGGGCGTGACGCAGGAAAAATTTTCCGGGGCTTCGTCCGGCTCTAGCCACTGGACTCGCTCCGTATGTCTGGATGGCTCCCAGTACTTCCGCTATGTCCATAGCAACGGTGACTGGAGCAACCACGGCTACACGGCAACCGACTTCGTGTTTCCCGCTTGGTGTTTCTAGACAGTTTGTCCTATAAGCTGACATATGGATAAAGGCCCGCGCTATCCTGCGCGGGCCTTTCTTTTAGCAGCAGAACGAAGGGGTTTGAGGTTCATAGCACAGGTTATCGAGTTGAGGAGAAATGGGGTCATACAGCGGCTCTCAGAGCGCCTGCCGCACTCCCCCGCCATTACCTCTGCGGCGTCCTCGTATAGAGCCCATCCTGCTTGGCGTTTCGTTGCAACAGCCCACTTGTCCACCGATCAAGTGAGCTACTGGAATAAATACAGCGACACGCTTGTTCGTTACAGTGGCTATATCGGTGTATATCGCCGCGATAAATACAGCCCGTTCTTGGCGTGTACCTGCTGCGCGTATGTAGAATCATATCGCGTTAATAAATCGGCTCAAGCGCGTGCAAAACGTACAAGTAACCGCAAAAGGCGATTATCGCGCAGGTAGATTTTTGGCACCCTGTTGCTTAATCAAAATTAAGCAATTGCTTAAAACAAAAAAGGTCAGGCACTAGGTGCCTGACCTGCAAACTTCTGGTCGGGACGACTGGATTCGAACCAGCGACCCCTTGACCCCCAGTCAAGTGCGCTACCAAGCTGCGCCACGTCCCGAAGCTTTTGTTTGTTGCTCTGCTCTCGCTCGCAACAGGGAGTATATTAACCCGAAACTTTGGACTTGTGCAAGAACTTTTTTAATTATTTTTGAGCAAGTCTAAAATTGTATCTGCGAGCTGGGGTTTTGTTAGTACGGGAAGTTCCTGTGTACCCGCTGTGCTCACAATCCAGGCCTTGTTGGTGTCTGTTCCAAAGCCCGAATCGGCGCGCGAGACATCGTTGGCGATGATCGCATCGCAGCCCTTGCGGGCAAGTTTGCGCTTAGCGTACTCCACGACGTTATCGGTCTCGGCTGCAAATCCGATCACACGGCGCTCGCCCTTTTGGCGTGAAAGCTCGGCCAAAATATCGACCGTCTCGACCAGTTCGATGCGATCCAAGCGTTCGTTGGCCTTTTTGAGCTTGTGGTCCGCAGGGGATACGGGGGTGTAGTCGGCGACGGCGGCTGCACAAATGGCCGCATCGGCCGTCTGAAAGGCACCCAGCGCCGCCTGCAGCATCTCTGCGGCGGTCTGCACGCGCACGCACTCCACGCCGTTGGGGACATCGAGCGACGTCGGTCCCAGCACGAGCGTGACCTCAGCACCGCGGCGAGCGGCCTCCCCTGCCAGGGCGATGCCCATCTTTCCCGACGACCGGTTGCCGATAAAGCGCACCGGATCGATCGGCTCATGCGTGGGGCCGGCAGTGATGACAATTCGTTTACCTGCAAGGTCTTGGGGCGCGGGGTTGAGCACCTCGCAGATGGCTTCGACGATGTCCTCGGGCTCGCTCATGCGCCCCGTGTCCACGTCGCCGCAGGCAAGGTAGCCACTGCCAGGTCCCACCACATGGACGCCACGGTCGCGCAACGTGGCCATATTGGCCTGCGTCGCCGGCGCCTTCCACATGCCGTTGTTCATGGCGGGGGCGATCACGATGGGTCGCGGCGTGGCAAGCAGCGTGGTGGAGATGAGGTCATCGGCGATACCGTTGGCCATCTTGGCGATGATATTGGCCGTCGCGGGCGCCACGATCACCAGATCGGGCTCCTGCGCCAGCGAAATGTGGTGGATGGGGTCGGAGGGGTCGTCGAAAAGGCCCACCGCGACCGGCTCGTTGGTGAGCGCGCGGAACGTGAGCGGCCCCACAAACTCCGTGGCATGCTCGCTCATAACGACCTTGACGCGCGCGCCGCGCTTTTGCAGCAGGCGCACGATATTGCACGTCTTATAGGCGGCGATCCCGCCGGTAATGCCCAGCAGGATCGTTTTTCCCTCAAGTTGCATTGAATTGTTGGGTGCCGCCGTCATCGTTAGGCTTCCTTGTTGGGGAGTACGAGCAGGCGGTGGCAGTACGGGCAGTGCGTAATCTCACTACCGTCGTGGTTGAGGTCGCTCATGGACGACGCCTGCAGCGCGGTGTGGCAGACCGTGGGGACGTTGCCCTTGATGGTCTCGACGGCCAGGCCGCGGAACTGCTTGAGCAGGTGCTCGTAATCGGCGAGCACATCGGTCGGCAGCGTGGCGGCAAGCGCGGTGCGCTCCTTGGTGGCGGCATCAATCTGAGCCTGGAGGTCGGTGGCCTTGGCACGGGCGGCCTTGGTGTCGGCCTTCACGCCCTCCTCGAACTTGGCGATGATGGCCTGCGCACGGGCTTCGCGGTCGAGCGCCTCCTTATGGGCGATGACGACGTCCTTGCGGGTGTGCTCGATCTTGTCCAGGCGCTTGGCCAGGGTGGCGAGCTCGTTCTCCAGGTCCTGAACCTCGCGGTAGTCAGATCCGTCAACGTGGCGCTTCTTGGCGGCCTCGATGGCGTTATTGGTCTGGATCTCGGTGGTGTTGAGATCGTCGAGCTCAATATCCAGGTCCTTGCGTTGGGCGTAGAGCTTGGTCATCTCGGCCTTGAGCTTAACGTAGGTCTTGCGCTTGGAAGCGAGCTCCTTGAACTCCGGCATATTGGCAAGTTCGCTCTTGTTGCGGGCGAGTTCCAAATCGATCTGTTGCAGCTTGAGTAGCGTAGCGCCGGCGCTCATAAGTTCTCTCCTTTTGTCACAGTCCACCATTGGCAAGGGTTCAGTATTTTAATCGCATGACGGGGATCGACCCCGGCATCAACTGCAGAGTTCATCAAGATATCAACGAACGGCTCCTCGGAGCGGTCGTGACCGAGCAAGATCACCGGCAGCCCGCGCAAGGCAAGGTCTTGCGCCACGTGGTAGCCCGCCTCGCCCGTCACGATGACATCTGCGCCGGCGGCGATGGCAAGCTCACCAAAATCGCCGAGGGATCCGCCCAGAATGGCGACAGTGCGACACGGGCAATCGGCCTCGCCCCATACGCGCGGGTCGCTGCCATAGGCCATGGCGGCACGGTTGGCGAGATCACGCAGATTGCAGGGATCGTGGAGAGTTGCGAGTGCACCCAGACCGGTGAGCTCAGGTTCGTCCACATGCTCCAGCGAGCTCATGGGCTCAGCGCCCAGCAACTCACCCAGGCGAACGCGCGCCTCATGCGAGCGGTCCAGGTTGGTGTGGAGCGAGATAATGCTCACCCCGCAGCGCGCCGCCTCGTAGAGCGCAGCGCTGCACTGGGGTCGCGCGGAATCGGCCGGACAAAAGGCCTCGGGCGCCTTGATATAGATGGGATGATGCGTCAGCAGCACGTTAGCGCCGGCCTCGAGAGCGCGGTGCACGTTGGCCTCGGTCGCGTCGAGTGCGCAGGCAACACCGGTGATCTTGGCAGCAGGATCTCCCACAGATAGCCCAACATGATCCCAGCCCTCGGCGTCCGCCTTGGGGTAGCGCGCCAGCAGGGCACGTTCAAGCTCGGAGACGATCATACGGCACCTACGATCGAGAGCAGCGTCTGGGCAAAGTCGTCCAGATCTCCGGGATTCACACGGTCATCGAAGGAAATGCGCAGTGCACCCAATGCCTGCTCGCGACCAATGCCCATCGCACTCAAAACGTGGCTGGGGTCCATGCTGCCACTCGAGCAGGCAGAGCCGGCCGAAACCTCAAAGCCGGCGGCGTCGAGCTTGATGATGAGTTCCTCGGAGTCCATGCCGTCAATATAGATCGATACCATGCCAGGCAGACGGTCGGCCTGCGTGTAGTCGCCCATGGTGGTGTGAATGCGCGGATGGGCCGTAAGCGTGGCGTAGAGCTTATCGGACAGGGCCTGCAGCGTCGCGCGCTCCCGGCCCACATTCGGCAGCAACACGGAAGCGGCAGCGGCAAAGGCGAGCTGTGTGCGCAGGTCCTGCGTGCCGGCGCGACGTCCGGCTTCCTGTCCGCCGCCAAAGATGCGCGGGCGCAGCGGCGTGCGGTTCTTAAGGTAGAGCGCGCCGGATGCCACGGGGCCACCGATCTTGTGCGCAGCAACGGTCATGGCGTCAACTCCCAGCTCGGTAACATCGAGCGGAATATGCAGATACCCCTGGATGGCATCGGTGTGGAACAGGGCGCCCACGGTATGCGCGGCCGCGGCAAGCTCGCGGATGGGCTGCACCACGCCGGTCTCGTTGTTGGCAACCATGATGCTCACGAGCGCCACGTCGTCGCCTAGTAGCTCGACAAGCGTGGCAGGCTCAATGTAGCCCATGCGGCAGGGCTGCACCAGGTCGACTCTAAAGCCTGCGGCACGCAGCAGCGGCAGGTTGTCCAGAATCGAATCGTGCTCGATGGCAGATACGATCACGCGGTTACGCTTACGGTCGCGCTGACGTGCACCCTCGGCAAGACCGAGTAGCGCCAGCTGGTTGGCTTCGGTGCCGCCGTTGGTCAGAACAATCTCAGACGGGCGAACGCGCGCGCCAAAGCTGCGGGCGATCTCGCGACGTGCAACCTCCAGACGCGCGGCAGCCTTGCGGCCGAGCGAGTGCAGCGAGTTGGGGTTGACGCCGGCAAGCTCGCTGTCGTCGTACTCGCGCTGCGCAAGGAGCGCCTCGGCGCGCATGGGCGTCGAGGCGGCATAGTCAAGATTCACGGGTATGCGGTTTTGACCTGCGGTCATAAGGGTTTATGCCTCCTGTGCAGCCTCGTTGCCCAGCTTCTGCAGCAGCGCAACCTCGGCAGCGGGATCTTCGGACTTAAATACGGCGGAACCGGCCACCAGCACGTTGGCACCGGCCTTAACGACCTCGGCGATGTTCTTGGACGAAATACCGCCGTCGACCTCGATCATGGGCGACACGCCGTGGCGCTCGCACATGGCCTTGAGCTCGTGAAGTTTAGGCAGAGTGCCCGGGATAAAGCTCTGGCCGCCAAAGCCGGGGTTCACGCTCATCAGCAGCACCATATCGACGACGTCGATGATGCTCTCGAGCACGCACACGGGGGTGGCGGGGTTGAGCACCACGCCGGCCTTGACGCCGCGCTGCTGCAGATGCGTGAGCGTGCGGTGCAGGTGCGTGGAGGCCTCGTAGTGCACGGTGATCATGTCGGCACCGGCGTCGGCATACCAATCGACCGTCTCGTCGGGGTTCGACACCATGAGGTGCGCGTCGACCGGTACATCGGTGGAGCGCTTGACGGCCTTAAGGATGTCAACGCCAAAGGTGAGGTTGCCGGTAAAGTGACCGTCCATAACGTCAAAGTGTACGTAGTCGGCACCGGCGATCTTGTCGAGCTCGCCCTTGAGGTTGGCCATGTCGGCCGAAAGGACGGACGGAGCGATTTTGATGGAACCCATGGTAGTAGCCTTTCTGCGCTAGTCGGTGAGTCCGTAGAACTCTTGAGAAGGGACGCGATCGGTAAGAATCTCGAGCGCCCTATCCAAAGTAACACCGTTGTAGAGCGTTTGCTCCACGGCAAAGGTGAGCGGAATGTCTACGCCCAGCGAACGGGCAAGCTCGCTGACGCTGCGGGCCGCGACGGCGCCCTCGACCACCATATGCGTGCGCGTCTGATACTCGTCGAGCGACACGCCGTGGGCAAACTCGTAGCCAAAGGTGCGGTTGCGCGAGTGCTCCGAGGTGCAGGTGGCAATGAGGTCGCCCATGCCGGCAAGTCCCATGCAGGTCATAGCTTGACCGCCGCGGGCGTGCACCAGACGGCTGATCTCTGCCAGGCCGCGCGTCATGATGAGGGCAAGCGTGTTGTCGCCCGCACCGGTACCGGCGGAGATGCCGCATACGATGGCGATGACATTTTTCATGGCGCCGCAGACCTCGACACCGGTCATGTCTTGCGACAGATAAATACGGAAGGCCGTGGATAGGAGCAGGTCCTTAAAGGTCTCCCCTATCTGCGGATCTTTGCTGGCGATGACGGCGGCAGAAAGACCGCCGCGGCAGATCTCCTCGGCATGGTTGGGACCCGAGAGCGCCGCCACGCGCGCCTCGTTGCCGATCTCGCTGGCGATGACCTCGCTCATGAGCAGGCCGGACTCGGGCTCAATGCCCTTGGTGAGGCAGAGCACCGGGGTATCGGCGGCGATAAAGGGCGCTGCCCGATGGCACACGTCGCGCAAGTGCGTGGAGGGCACGGCAAAGATGATCGCATCGGCACCGTCGAGCGCCTGGGCGAGCTCGGTCGTTGCTACCACGTTGTCCGGCAGCTCGTAGCCCACAAGGTAGCGGGGGTTGCGGTGCTCACCGTTAATGCCGGCGGCCGTCTGCTCGCTATGGGCCCACATGGTTACGCGCACGGCTCGCGCGGCGGCAAGGCCGGCGACGGCGGTTCCCCACGAGCCAGAGCCAATCAGCGCAACATTCATGACTCTCTCCTACTTATCGTCGGGCTCGGTGACGCGCTTGGTAAACGAGAGCTTGGACTCCTTACCGGTCATGAGCTTTTTGATGTTCGCGCGATGGGCCCACACCACGGTGATGCCGATTATCGCCATGCAGAACTTGAGGCCCAGGCTGCTGTACGGAAAGACCGCGCAAGCAGCGATGGGAAGACCGATGGCCGCGGCAAGCGAGCCCACCGACACAAACTTGGTGATGGCGACGGCCACGATAAACATGCCCAGCAGCGACAGGCCAATGGGCCAATACCAGGCGAGGATGACGCCCAGGCCAACTGCGATTCCCTTGCCGCCATGGAAATTGAGGTAGGGCGAGAAGATGTGGCCCCACACCGCTGCCAGGCAGATGACGCCGAGCATCCAGTCGCCGGGGGCTCCGGGCGCCATGATGTTCGGCGGAAATCCATAGCCCACGCTCGCGATGAGCGGACGGGCGATGACAACGCAGATGGCGCCCTTAAGGCAGTCGAGCAGCAGCGTGAGCGCGGCCACCTTGGGGCCGGCCACGCGCAGCGCGTTGGTGGTGCCGATGTTGCCGGAGCCCGCCTTGCGAATGTCCGTGTGGTTGAACACGCGGCCCAAGATCAGGCCAAACGGAATCGCTCCGATAAAGAACGAGACCACGGCGCAGATGGCGGTCAGCAGAATCGGATTATGCATCCTTTTGCTCCTTCTTCCTAAAGAAGAGTCGAATGGGCGTGCCGGCAAAGTCGAAGGTCGAGCGCATGCGGTTCTCCACATAGCGCTGGTAGGTGTCGTTGACCAAGTCGCTGTGGTTGACGAAGAACGTGAACGTCGGCGGGTTGACGCCCGTCTGGGTCACGTAGTGCATGCGCAGGCGGCGCTTGCCGTCCACCACGGTATGACCGAACTCGCGCAGATCGGTGAGGAACGTGTTGAGGCGCGAGGTGCTAATCTTCTGCGAGCGCGTCTTTTCGGCGGCGTCGACCATCGCCCAGATCTTCTCGACGCTGCGGCCGGTGAGGGCAGAGATGCGCAGGTACTGGGCCCAGGGAGCCATGACGCCCAGACGGCGGTCGATGGTCTCCATGCAGGCCTCGCGCTTGCGGTCATCGTCGAGCAGGTCCCACTTGTTGAGCAGCACAACGATGGCGCATCCGCGCTCGATGGCAAGACCCATGACCTTCTGGTCCTGTTCGGTAACGCCAACGGAGGCGTCGACGACGAGCAGCGCCACGTCGGCGCGGTCGATGGCGCGCAGGCCGCGAACCATGGAGTAGTACTCGATGTTCTCGTACACGGTGCTCTTCTTACGGATGCCCGCGGTGTCGACCATTCGGTAGTGCTTGCCGTTGCGCTCCACGACGGTGTCGATGGCGTCGCGCGTCGTGCCGGCAATGTTGGACACGATAGAGCGGTCGGCGCCCAGGATGCGGTTGAACAGCGAGGACTTACCGGCGTTGGGGCGGCCGAGGATGGCCACGTTCAGCGCATCGGGGAACTCATCGGCGACCTCGTCCTCTTCCTCGGGAAGCAGGGCCACGATGTCGTCGAGCAGGTCGCCCGTGCCGTGGCCGTGCAGGGCCGAGAGCGGCGTGGGCTCGCC
>URDZ01000088.1:0-8951 GCA_900546725.1 uncultured Collinsella sp.
GCGCCTGTTCGACGTCTACCGCGATCCCATCCGCATCGGAGCGGGCAAGAAGTCCATGGCCTTTGCGCTTACGTATCGCTCCGACGACCACACGCTCACCAGCGAAGAGGTCGAGAAGGCGCACCAGAAGATCGTCACCAAGGTATGCAAGGGCGTAAACGGCGAGGTCCGCGGATAGGGCTTGCGCTGGGGTATGGGTCAGCGGTGGTTGCCGCCGAGTCTTACGTGACCGCTATGCTCGATATAAGGCACCGTTGAGCCTTCATATATGACACGCGCATTACATAACGGCGTGCTGCTTTGTCGGCAGTGCGCCGTTTTGCTATGATAGCCCGCGGCGTGTTACGAATCTTACAATGCGTAACACTGACAAGGTGATTTAAGCGGCGTTGCAATTCTGTGCGCCGATAACCGGGAGGCGCCCATGCACATTCCAGATAATTATCTGTCCCCGCAGACGGATGCCGTCATGGCAGTGGCAATGGTGCCCGTTTGGGTCCACTGCATCAAAAAGGTGCGTGCCACGCTCGATCGCGAGCACATGGCTTTCCTGGGCATCTGCGCCGCATTTTCCTTCTTGCTCATGATGTTCAACGTGCCGCTGCCCGGCGGCACCACGGGTCACGCCGTCGGCGGCGCGCTCATCGCGCTGCTGCTGGGCCCGGAGGCCGCGGCCATTGCTGTCTCGGTCGCGCTGGCGCTACAGGCACTACTGTTTGGCGACGGCGGCATCCTGTCCTTTGGCGCCAACTGCTTTAACATGGCCTTCGTGCTGCCGTTTGCCGCTGCTATCGTGTTCCGTGCGCTCAACAGCCGTCTGCACGACAAGAGCTGGGGCACCTCGGTTTCGGCCATCGTAAGCGGCTGGGTCGGCCTGTGCCTGGCGGCCCTGTGCGCGGCAATCGAGTTTGGTATTCAGCCGATGCTCTTTACCAACGCTTCGGGCGCGCCGCTGTACTGCCCCTTCCCGTTGTCTATTGCCATTCCTGCCATGATGATCCCGCATATGCTGGTTGCCGGCGTGGTCGAGGGCGTGGCGACGGCTGCGATTTACGGTTTCATTAAGAAGACGGCGCCGAGCGTTATCGTCGGGCCCGAGGCCGTCGATGGCCAGCTTGCTGCCGAGGGCGCTGCTGCCAAGAAGACCTCGCTGGTCCCCACACTCATCCTGGTTGCCGTGCTTGTCGTGGCCACGCCGCTGGGCCTGCTGGCCACGGGTGACGCCTGGGGTGAGTGGGACGCCGAGGGCGCCGCGACCGCCGTTCAGGAGGCTGGTGACAACAGTCTGCAGACTTCGGTCGGCCTCGATACCCCGACCTTTGCCGACGCTCTGCCCACGGGCGATTATCTGCAGGCCTATTCCGAGGAGCAGGGTCTTGGCTTTGCCGGCCAGGCCGCGATGTATATTCTTTCGGGCGTGATTGGCGTGGCGGTGCTCACCATCGCATTCCGTCTGATTTCGCTGACGGTCAAGGAAAGCGGTGCTCATGGCAATAGCCAAGCTGCCTAGCTGGCTTGCGGCCGAGGAGCGATACGAGCCCGCGGGGGTTCGGCATCGAGTGATGCAAAAGAATGTCCTGCACCTGGCGAGCCTGCTTGAGCGGGTTCGCCTGGGTGGAGGCGCGCACGAGGGCGGGTCGATGGTCGACCGCGCCCTTTCTTGCGTTTCGGCTCCGGTGCGCCTGGTGGGGATGTTCGTTTGCGTCCTGTGCGTGTGTCTGACGCAGAGCCCGCTGTACCTCATGCTGATGGCGGCTATCGCACTGGTGCTCGTTGCCGTGCGCCCCGTACGCGGACTGCGGGCAACCTTTGTGCCGGCGCTTGGCGCTGCGGGGCTCGCGGTGGTTCTGGCGCTGCCCGCCTTGCTGCTGGACGCTTCTGCCGCGGGCGCCATGCTCAAGATTGCGCTCAAGACCTTCATTAATGTGTCGCTAGTGCTGGGCGTTTCGTGGACCCTCACGTGGAGCCGCATGTCGGCGTCGCTCAAGATGCTGCATCTACCCGACGAAGTTATCTTTACGTTTGATATGGCGCTCAAGCACATCGAGGTGCTGGGTCGCACGGCGCACAATCTGTGCGAATCGGTCATGCTGCGCAGCGTGGGTCGTGCGCCTGCGGGTTTTTCGCGCACCGACTCGCTGGCGGGTATCATGGGCATGACGTTTATCAAGGCGATGGAATGCAGCCGCGCGATGGACGAGGCTATGCTTTGCCGCGGCTTTGCCGGTGCGTATCCGGCGCCCGCGCGTGTCGGGTTTGGCTGGCGCGATGCGGTCTATGCGGCCGGCGTGGCGCTGCTGGCAGTGTTGTGCGCCGTGCTGTAGACGCTGCTGGTTTCGACTGGGGATGCAAATAGGGAAGGGCGACGTTTTGACGATCGATATGAATAGTGCGGCGGGCACGAACGGCGCGCGCGCCGAGGCCATGCCGCTCATCGAGCTGCGCGACGTGGTGTTCTCCTATGCGGGGCATACGGTTGTCGATGGTGTGTCGCTGCAGGTCGATCGTGGTGAACTCGTTGCCCTGCTCGGTCCCAACGGCTGCGGCAAGACGACGATCATGCGCCTTATCAACGGCCTTGAGCTCGCGGACGCAGGGGCATACCTGTTCGACGGGCATGTGATCGATGCGGCGTTTCTAAAGGATTCCGCGGCTGCTCAGCGTTTTCATCAGCGCGTGGGCTTTGTGTTCCAGAATGCCGATGCCCAGCTCTTTTGCGCTACGGTGGGCGAGGAAGTTGCTTTTGGTCCCGCGCAGATGGGGCTGCCGGCAGACGAGCTCGAGCGCCGCGTGCGCGATGCCATGGAACTGTTCCAGGTTACCGATCTGGTCGATGCCTCGCCTTATCAGCTTTCGGGCGGGCAAAAGAAGCGTGTTGCGCTGGCTGCCGTCGTGTCGATGAACCCCGATATCCTGGTGCTCGACGAGCCTACCAATGGACTTGACGAGGACTCTTGCGACATCGTGGTCAACTTCCTGCTGGCCTATGTTGCTGCCGGTAAGACGGTCTTGATGAGTACACATCATCAGGATTTGGTGCGACGCCTGGGTGCCCGCGCCATCTATATCGATCGATACCACCATGTGGTCGAGGCACCTTCGCCGTCGTATGGAACCGAAAGCGGTGCTACGGACTAGTTGCTGCGTAGAGCGTGCGTAGCCGCCCGCGCGGCTTTGCCGTGATGGTATAGTTATCCAGGTTTTTATGGGGGTGGCTATGCCAAGCTGGAACATTCATATCGCTCAGACGGAGCGTTTGCTGGAGCGCACCGGTGCGCTTGCCAATAGCGTGCGCGACCGCAATGCCTTTTTGTTTGGCTGCGTGGTTCCGGATATCTTCGTGGGCTATATGGTCCCTGGCATCGCCGATCCCATCCCGTACCGCATTACGCACTTTGCCAAGCCTGAGCCCATCCCTAAGCCTCGTGAGCATGAGTTCTGGGATACCTATGTGGCACCGTTGCTTAATAGTTCGCCCACCGGTGCGCCGGCCGCAGCGACCTCGATTATCGAGGAACGCGAGCGACTGAACCGCGTGCACTATCCCCAGCGTTACAAGGATGCCGAGCCGGTTGCCGGTCCCGGCACCTGTGAGTTCTCGCTTGCGTCCGAAGATGTGGCGCAGTCGCTGCTCGATTTAACACTGGGCGTCTGGTCGCATCTGGTGGCCGATACCGTATGGAATACGCGCGTGAATCAGTACCTGGAGGCGCACGGCGGCAAGCCATGTGAGGAGTTCCGCATTAAAAAGCAAGGCGACTTTGACTGGTTTGGCAAGACGCTCGGCATTGTTTCCATCCCGCGTGCGACCGATCGCCTGTATACCGCCGCGACGCGTTTTGGGCAGTATCCCATCCATAAAGAATATGTGCTCAAGACCATCGGCGTTATGCACGAGATTGTACGCGAAAACCCCGGCGAGCCCGATCATCCGCCGTATCGCCTGCTAACTGAGGAGTTCTTCGACTCAACGTTTACCGAGGTCATCGAGCTGACCGAGGCAGGCTTTGCGGCTCGCGTTGCTGCTTCTGACGTTCCGGCAGTCCCCCTGATCGCTAGCTGCTAGCCGGCCGGCTTTACGGAGAACAGTTCATCCCAATTGACCAACAGCTCCCGTCGCAGGCGTCTTCGGTGGTGCGCTCGGCATCGGAGAGGCTTGCGACTGAACGCAAATCGATGAGGCGGCATATGAAGAAGGTCTTAAAAAAGCCCGGAAGGCAATGCCTTCCGGGCCCTTTGCAATGCAAATCTGCTTGCAAGTGCGATTTAGCGCACCTGAGCGACGTAAGCGACGTTTGTCGAGGAGACCTTGTCCTCGAGCTGGACGCTCATGCGGGGATCGCCGGCGGTAGCGACGGTCAGGTCGCCGGCCTCGACGTAGCCGAGCTCCTTGGCGGTCTCGATCGCCTTGACGATCGTGCCGTTGACGGTGCCCTGGGTAATCTCGGCCTGGTGCGGGATAACGCCCCAGTACATGATCATCTGCTGGACGGCCCACTCGTGGCGGGAGAATGCGCAGATCGGCATGTTGGGACGGAAGTGCGAGATCAGGCGAGCGGTACGACCGGTGGTCGTCGGCACGGTGATGCACTTGGCGCCAACGGTGGTGGCCATGTTCACAGCGGACATACCCACAACGTTGTTGACAACGCGGGTGCCGTGAGCATCGGCCGGAACCTCGAGCGGAGCGTGGGCCGGGAGGTACTTCTCGGCCTCGAGAGCGATGCTGGCCTGCATCTTGACGGCCTCGACCGGGTACTTACCGGCAGCGGACTCGCCGGACAGCATGACGGCGTCGGTGCCGTCGTAGATGGCGTTAGCAACGTCGGCAACCTCGGCGCGCGTCGGGCGCGGGTTCTGCTGCATGGAGTCGAGCATCTGCGTAGCGGTGATGACGGGCTTGTAAGCCGCGTTGCACTTGGCGATGATCTCCTTCTGGATGTGCGGAACGAGCTCGGGCTTGATCTCGATGCCCAGGTCGCCACGGGCGACCATGATGCCGTCGGAAGCCTCGAGGATCTCGTCGAAGTTCTCGACGCCCAGGGCGCACTCGATCTTCGGGAAGATCGTCACGTGCTCGCCGCCGTTCTCGCGGCAAAGCTCGCGGATGCCGCGGACGGACTCGCCGTCACGGATGAAGGAAGCGGCGATGTAGTCGATGTTCTCGGTCAGGCCAAAGAGGATGTCCTGACGATCGCGCTCGGTGATGGCGGGCAGCGAGATGTTGACGTTGGGCATGTTGACGCCCTTGCGCTCGCCGATCAGGCCGTCGTTCTTAACGACGCAGGTCATGTCCTGGCCGTCGACGGACTCGACCTCGAGGGCAACCAGGCCGTCATCGATCAGGATGAGGGAGCCCTTCTCGACCTCGGAGGGCAGAGCCAGGTAGTCGAGGGAGATGTGCTCAGCGGTGCCGTGGAAATCCTCGGACGTGGGCTGAGCGGTGACGACGATCTTGTCGCCGGTCTTGACGGCAACCTTCTTGCCATCGACCAAAAGGCCGGTGCGGACCTCGGGGCCCTTGGTGTCGAGCAGGATGCCGACGGGCATGCCGAGCTCCTTGGAAATACGACGGACGCGCTCGATGCGACCGTGGTGCTCGTCGTAGGATCCGTGCGAGAAGTTAAAACGGGCGACGTTCATGCCCGCCTTGATCATCTCGCGGATGGTCTCGTCGCTATCGCAGGCGGGACCCATGGTGCATACAATCTTGGTGCGCTTGTACATTCAGACCTCCATCTGACATCGTCTTGCGCTGATAGATAAACCATAAGAAATAAAACTGAGATGATTATAACGAAATGCCGACCGAATACCCCAAAAAATCGACCGTATGCCGAATTAGAAGTTCATTTTTTGCGGAAAAACGGTATATGCAAAAACTTTACCAACCGTTCTAACCGCTGCTATCTGGGCGATATTTCAGTCTGACGATGCGCCGAAGAAAAAACGTTTTATCAATGTTGAGCATCACACTGTCTGCACCGTTGCGCCTGTGCCGTGTTTCCAGATGGAATGTTTTGGCTAGACGCGTCGCTTTGGGGTACCATAGCTCCACTATCAACTGCCGCTCAGCACGGCAGCCTTGATGAGCCCTTGCCCTTCTCCTGGGAATTATGATCGGGCATCAATCTGCTGAGTGGCCCGAATCCCAGGAGGGGACTCTATATGCAAAAGGAATACCTGTCCGCCGCGGCGGAGGTGCTCAGCGACCAGGGTGTCGATGAGAACCTTGGCCTGAGCAACGACGAGGCGTCGTCGCGCCTCGCCAAGACAGGCCCTAACAAGCTTGAGGAAGCCGAGAAGACTCCGCTGTGGAAACGCTTCTTTGAGCAGATGGCAGACCCCATGGTCATCATGCTGATTGTTGCCGCCGTTATCAGCGCACTTACGGGCATGGTCAAGGGCGAGCCCGATTTTGCCGACGTCGCCATCATCATGTTCGTCGTTATCGTCAACTCGGTGCTGGGCGTGGTCCAGGAAGCCAAGAGCGAGGAGGCCCTCGAGGCCCTGCAGGAAATGAGCGCGGCGCAGTCCAAGGTGCTGCGCGACGGCAAGCTCGTGCACCTGCCGAGCGCCGAGCTCGTGCCCGGCGACGTGATCATGCTCGAGGCGGGCGACTCCGTCCCGGCCGACTGCCGCGTGCTCGAGAGCGCCACGATGAAGATCGAAGAGGCCGCACTGACCGGCGAGTCCGTGCCGGTCGAGAAGCACACCAACGTGATTGAGCTTGCCGCGGGCACTGACGACGTGCCGCTCGGCGACCGCAAGAACATGTGCTACATGGGCTCTACCGTGGTGTACGGTCGCGGTCGCGCCGTCGTGGTCGGCACCGGCATGAACACCGAGATGGGCAAGATCGCCGGCGCTCTGGCCGAGGCCAAGGAAGAGCTCACGCCGCTGCAGGTGAAGCTCGCCGAGCTCAGCCGCATCCTCACCATTATGGTTATCGTCATCTGCGTCGTCATCTTTGGCGTTGACATCATCCGTCACGGCGTGGGCAACGTCCTTACCGACCCGACCGCCCTGCTCGACACCTTTATGGTCGCCGTCTCGCTCGCCGTCGCTGCCATCCCCGAGGGCCTGGTCGCCGTCGTGACCATCGTGCTGTCGCTCGGCGTGACCAAGATGGCCAAGCGCCAGGCGATTATCCGCAAGCTTTCTGCTGTCGAGACACTCGGCTGCACGCAGACCATCTGCTCGGACAAGACCGGCACGCTTACTCAGAACAAGATGACCGTCGTCAAGCACGAGCTCGCTGCGCCCAAGGAAAAGTTCCTGGCCGGCATGGCGCTGTGCTCCGATGCCCAGTGGGACGAGGAGCTGGGCGAGGCCGTGGGCGAGCCGACCGAGTGTGCGCTCGTCAACGACGCCGGCAAGGCGGGCCTCACCGGCCTGACTGCCGAGCACCCGCGCGTGGGCGAGGCCCCGTTCGACTCGGGCCGTAAGATGATGTCCGTGGTCGTCGAGACCCTGGACGGCGAGTACGAGCAGTACACCAAGGGCGCGCCCGACGTGGTGATCGGCCTGTGCACCCATATCTACGAGGGCGATAAGGTCGTCCCCCTGACCGAGGAGCGTCGCGCCGAGCTCGTGGCAGCCAACAAGGCCATGGCCGACGAGGCCCTGCGCGTGCTGGCGCTGGCGAGCCGCACCTACACCGAGGTTCCCGCCGACTGCAGCCCCGCTGCGCTCGAGCATGACATGGTCTTCTGCGGCCTGTCCGGCATGATTGACCCGGTCCGCCCCGAGGTGGCCGACGCTATCCGCGAGGCGCACGACGCCGGCATCCGCACTGTCATGATTACGGGCGACCACATCGACACCGCCGTGGCCATCGCCAAGCAGCTGGGCATCGTCGCCGATCGCAGCCAGGCCATCACCGGTGCCGACCTCGACCGCATGAGCGACGAGGAGCTCGACGCGCACATCGAGGACTACGGCGTGTACGCTCGCGTTCAGCCCGAGCACAAGACCCGCATCGTCGAGGCCTGGAAGTCGCGCGACCAGATCGTGGCCATGACGGGCGACGGCGTCAACGACGCCCCGTCCATCAAGCGCGCCGACATCGGCGTTGGCATGGGCATCACCGGTACCGATGTCACCAAGAACGTCGCCGACATGGTGCTTGCCGACGACAACTTCGCCACCATCATCGGTGCCTGCGAAGAGGGCCGTCGCATCTACGACAACATCCGCAAGGTCATCCAGTTCCTGCTTTCGGCCAACCTTGCCGAGGTCTTCTCGGTGTTTATCGCCACGCTCATCGGCTTTACCATCTTCCAGCCGGTGCAGCTGCTGTGGGTGAACCTGGTCACCGACTGCTTCCCCGCGCTCGCGCTGGGCATGGAGGATGCCGAGGGCGACATCATGAAGCGCAAGCCGCGCAACGCCAAGGACGGCGTCTTTGCCGGCAATATGGGTCTGGACTGCGTTGTCCAGGGCCTGATCATCACCGTGCTGGTGCTGGCGAGCTTCTTTGTGGGCGTGTACTTTGACATGGGCTACATCCACATCGCCGATATGATCGCCGGCAATGCCGACGAGGAAGGCGTGATGATGGCGTTCATCACGCTCAACATGGTCGAGATCTTCCACTGCTTCAATATGCGCAGCCGTCGTGCGTCGCTGTTTAGCATGAAGAAGCAGAACAAGTGGCTTTGGGCTTCGGCTGCGCTGGCGCTGGTGCTGACGGTTATCGTGACCGTGCAGCCGACGCTTGCCGAGATGTTCTTTGGCCCCGTGACGCTTGAGCTCAAGGGCGTTGTCGCCGCCCTGGGCCTTGCCTTCCTGATCATTCCGCTGATGGAGATCTACAAGGCGATCATGCGCGCGGTCGAGAAGGAGTAACGTTCCTGTCCGGGCCCGCCCCTGCGTGTTTTCTTCTTCGCTGGTCCTCGCGCTTCGCGCTGCGGGATCGCTCAGAAGAAAACACTCCCGGGGTGGGCCCT
>URDZ01000089.1:0-8799 GCA_900546725.1 uncultured Collinsella sp.
CGGCACGCGCCAGGGCGGGGGAGTCGTTGATGCCGTCGCCCACCATGGCGACCTTGCTGCCCGCATCCTGCAGCTCGCGCACGTGGCGTTCCTTGTCGGCGGGGAGGACGTCGGCGATGACCTGCTTGCTGTTCAGTCCCACGCGGCGGGCGATTGCTTCGGCCGTCACGCGGTTGTCGCCGGTGAGCATACGCACATCGACGCCGAGCGAACGCAGCGCGACGATGGCCTCGGCGCTCGTCTCTTTGACCTCGTCAGCCACGGCGATGGTACCGACGAGCTCGCCGTTCTTGGCAAAGAACAGCGGTGTTTTGCCCTCGGCGGCGAACTGTTCGGCAAGGCCGGCGGGCACCTTCGCGCCTGACTCGTCCATCAGACGCACGTTGCCGGCGGCGATGACATTCTGCCCCTCGCGTGCCGTAACGCCACGACCGGGCACGGCGGCAAAGTCCTCGACCATGCGCGCGACAATTCCGCGCGCCTCGCACTCGGCCATAATCGCCTCGGCCAGCGGGTGCTCGCTCGAGCGCTCCAACGCGGCGGCCAGCTTGAGCAGCGCCTTTTCGCTCATGGCGGGCGAGCCGTCAGTGCGCGTGGCTACCACGATATCGGTCACGGCAGGCTTGCCACGGGTGACCGTGCCCGTCTTATCGAGCACTACGGTGCCCACGCTGCGCAGGTTCTCCAGTGCCTCGGCGCTCTTAAACAGAATGCCCATTTCGGCGCCCTTGCCGGTGCCCACCATAATGGCGACGGGCGTGGCCAGGCCCAATGCGCACGGACAGCTGATCACCAGCACGGCCACGGCGGAGGTGAGTGCCTCGTTCACGCTGCCGGTCAATGCCATCCACACCACAAAGGTCACGGCCGAGATCGCGAACACCACGGGCACGAACACGCCGGCGACTTTGTCGGCCATGCGGGCGATGGGCGCCTTGGTGGCGTTGGCGTCCTCGACGAGCTGGATGATCTTGGCGAGCGATGTCTCGGCGCCCACACGCGTGGCGCGGAAGGAAAACGAACCGGTGCGGTTGACGGTGGCGGCGTTGACGGTGGCACCGGCGGTCTTTTCCACGGGGATGGACTCGCCGGTGAGCGCACTCTCGTCCACGGCCGAGCTGCCCTCGAGCACCACGCCATCGACGGGGACGGACTCGCCGGGGCGCACGCGCAGGACCTGGCCGGGAAGGATGCTGTCGACGTCGACGGTGGTCTCGCTGCCGTCCTCTGCCACGACGGTCGCGGTCTTGGGCGCCAGGTCGATGAGCGCCTCGATGGCGCCGCCGGTTTTGGACTTGCTGCGCGTCTCGAGGTATTTGCCCACGGTGACGAGCGACAGGATGGTGCCGGCGCTCTCAAAATACAGATTGTCCATGCCCGTCATCATTGCCTCGTGCACCTGACCCGCGGCAAGCTGGTCGGCCATGATGAACATGGCGTAGAGCGACCAGGCGATGGAGGCGGTGGCGCCCACGGCAATAAGGGCGTCCATGGTGGGCGCGCCGTGTGCGAGCGATTTAAACCCATTGATAAAGTACGCGTCGTTGACATAGACGATGGGGATGAGCAGGACGAGCTCAGTGAGGGCGAGCGTCATGCTGTGGGTATGGTCGGTGAAAATGCCGGGCAGCGGCCAACCAAGCATGTGTCCCATGCCTATGTAGAACAGTGGGATGAGGAAAACGATCGAGACGATGAGGCGGGTGCGCATGGCAGAGGCGGCGGCCTCCAACTTTTTGGTCGGCGACTCCATATGGGCGGCGCCGGACCTGGCTTGCGTGCTGCCGTTTGAGCCGGCGGCACCGGTGCCCGCATCGACGGGCGAGGCCGAGTAGCCGGCACGGTCGACGGCGGTGCAGATATCGTCGGGGGAGACCTGCGCGGGGTCGTAGTCGACCATCATGGAACCGGCGAGTAGGTTGACCGCGACGCTTTGGACGCCGTCGAGCTTGCTCACGGCACGGTCCACGTGCGCCTGGCAGGCGGCGCATGTCATGCCGCCTACGTCAAACTTATCTTGAGCCATGGCTTCTCCTTCCTGTTGTTTGGTGTTGGAATTGTTAACCTGCCGATACTATACACCCATACCCCCCGGGGGTGTCTAGTACAGAAAGAAATGTATGACATCTCGCTACAGATGAGGGTAGTTGGTTGACCGATGGTCCGCCCCAGCCAATCATCTCAATCTGTAACATCTGGATCGGTTTTTGAACCATAGCTGTTACGGATCAAGATAAACAGTTGGCAGGAAACTCAATGTCTCAATCTGTAACATCTAGCAGGGAAATATGACCTCTAACTGTTACAGATCAAGACATAGAAATCGGCCGAAAACTAATGTCTCGATCTGTAACAACTAGACCCCGTTTTACCGAGTAACTGTTACAGATCAAGACAAACCATTCGAGGGTAACCCGAACGTCTCGATCTGTAACAGTAAGACCGATGTTTGGGTCTTAGTTGTTACAGATCGAGACAATCTCGGAGCAGATGCCCCGGGCATACAACGTAAAACGCCGGGGAGCCCGCGTGATGGGCGCCCCGGCGCATGTTGGGCAGGGTTTGCGAAGCGGTGGGAGGGAGGAGAAGCCGTCCTCCCGAAATCCTTACTCCTGACGACGCTTCTTGTCAGTCAGGAAGACGCCGGCGGCTACGAGCACGACACCTCCGATGACAAACGTCTCACCGGCGAGCGCAGCATTGTCGCCCGTGGTGGGAAGCGCCGAGTTGTCGGCCGTCTTGGCGTTGCCGGCAGACGGCTTTCCAGCAACCGGCTTAGCGGCGGCCTGCGTGATCTTGGCCTGCTCGGCCTTCGCCGCCTCCTGCTCCTGACGAGCGATCTCGTCCTTCAGGGCCTGCTCGGCGGCAACGCGTTTTGCCTTTGCCTCGTTGTAGGCGTTGAGAGCCTCGGTGTAGGCGGGCGTCGCAGCATCAAGGTCTGCCTGAGCGGCATCAAGTGCGGCCTTTGCGTTATGTTCTGCCTGCTTGGCGGCGACGCACTTGGCAAAGAGGGCATTGAGCGTATCGTTCGCGTTTGCGTCAGAGCCAGTAGCAATGCCGTTTTCGACGTTGATGGACTTGAGCTTTCCGAGAGTAGCGGCAGCGGCGTCCGATGCGGCCTGAGAATTCTCGACCGCCTGTTCGGCGTTTGCGATGGCGTCGTTTGCCGCACCAAGGGCGACTCCGGCCTCAGTCACTGCTGTGTCGGCGTCCTTCTTGGCCGCCTCGGCGGTGGCAAGATTATCGGCTGCATTGCTCAGGGCGTCGGCACGGGCCTTCTTTGAAGCAAAGTCGTTTTCCGCCGTGGCCAGATTGCTTGTGGCGTGCTCCGCGGTCGCCGCCTTGGCCTCGGCGTTGTCCTTCGCGGTGTCGAGGGCCTGCTTCTTGGCAGCCCCGTCGAGCTTCGCCTTTTCGAGAGCGCTCTGGGCAGACGTCTGGGCTGCCGTGGCTTCATCAAGCGCCTGATGGGCCTCATCGGCTTTCTCCTGAGCCGCAGCAACATCGGCTGAATACTTGGCAAGTTCCTTCTTTGCATCTTGCAGAGCCTGCTGCTTTACGAGAGTCTCTGCCTTGGCGTCATCAACCTTCTTCTGACTCTGAGCGGCTTGCTCTTGCGATGCCTTAAGCTCGGCGCGCTTCTGGTTGACGACCTGCTCTGCGGTCGCCACGTTGCTTTGGGCGGCTTTGACCTGGTTTTCGGCTTCGGCAACTTTTCCGTTTGCCTTGGCGAGATTCTGCTTTGCTAGGGCAACAGCGGCGGCGGCACTTGCTACGCTGTCGTTCTTGGCGGCAAGGTCGCTATTCGCGGCAACAATGCCTTCCTGCTTTTGAGCGACGAGGGTCTCAGCTGCCTTTACGGCATCGGCTTTCGATGCCGCCGTGCTGCGCTTTTGCTCAAGGTTCGTCTTTGCGGCGGCAAGGTTATCGCTGGCTTTGGAGAGGCTCAGCTGATACTGATCAAAGAGATTCTCGAGTTCATCGATCGAGTATTCTTTTTCGTACGAACCGTAATTGTTGTCGATCTCCAAGACGAACACATACGGCCAAAGGGTTCCGCGCGAGTTGATGCCGTATCCCATGGTTTTGGCGTTAGGTTGTACGATATTCAAATAATGGCCGACGGTGCCAAAGTTTGCCCCTTGCTTTTCGAATTCGGTTTTGTGGCTCCAGAAAGTATCCCAAGCATCTTTGGGGGCAACGTTGCCAAGGCCGGCTTTCGCCGCAGCCTCGTCAAATATCTCCTTTTCAGCATCGACCCATTGGTGCGCGATGTTTTCTTTAGTACTGAAGTTCCAGGCGGCATTTTCACAATTGGCGTAATCTGAGTGACCTAGCGTTTTGTCAGAGTAATTGGAGTCGGATTGAGCGATTGCCATTTGCTCGGCCGTCACCCTAAGCTCACTCAATCCAACGCTTGCACGGTATTCGTTAATCTCGCGCAGCTTGTTAAACGATAGCTTGGCGTTGTCGAGTGACGTGCCGTCTTTTTTATCGCCAATGGTCGTCGGGTTTTTATCGCTCTGCCTATAGATGATGTTTGCAGCGTCGTTGGCGCCGATGAACTGGTAGAAGCCGATGACGCTCTGCGCCTCCGCCGTCGTTGCCTTATCGGTTGCTGCCTTGCATGTATCGTATGCTTTCTGTGCATCGATAACGGCTTGATCGGCGGCCTCCTGGTTTGCCTTGGCAGTTTCGAGCGCCTTGTCTGCCTGCTCCTTCTCGGCTTTTGCCTGGTCGACTTGTTTCTGAGCGGCCATTGCCTTCTCCAGTTCGGCAGCATGTGCCTGCTTCGCCGAGGTCAACTCCGATTGCGCCGCATCGGCTTTCGTCTGGGCTGCCGTTACATCATGTTCGGCTGCTGCGACTGTCTGCTTCTTGGCTTCGAGCTCGCTTTCGGCGCCGGTGAGGGCGTCCCGCTTGGATGCAACGTCGCTATTTGCCTGAGAAAGGCCTGCTTCGGCAGTCGCCTGCTGCTGTTTCGCCTGGTCGAGTGCGCTTTGGGCAGCATCGACCTTTGCCTGGGCGGCGTCATACTCCGGGCCCTCGGCGCCTGCCTTTGCGGCCGCCAAATCGGCTTGTGCGCTGTCGTACGCTGTCTGTGCCGCGACTACCTTACCATCCGCGGCGTTCTTTTCCTGCTGAGCGGAAGCCAGCGTGCCTGCCGCTTCGTCGTAAGCGCTCTGCGCGGCGCTCTGAGCCTGCTGAGCGTCAGCGAGCGCGGAATCGGCAGTGGCCTTCGCAGCCTTTGCTTGATCCAGAGCGGCCTGCGCATCTGCGGCAGCCTGCTCGGCGACCTTGATTTCCTCCGGCGTTGCGTTGGCGGCTGCCTTTTGGGCTGCCTCGAGCTTGGCCTGCGCATCAGCTGCCGCCTGTTTTGCGGCGTCAAGGACCTTCGACTTGTCCTCGGCGTCGGTCTTGGCTGCATCGAGCTTTCCCTGGGCATCCTTCAGCGTGGCACTGGCGCTGTCGGCCGCCTTGACGCTTTCATCGAGCTGGCGAGCATATTCGGCGCGCGCGGCGGCCTCTGCCTGCGAATTATCGGAGACGGAGACGTCATAGGTGCTTTGTGCGTTGTCGCGTGCCGCCTGCTTTTCGGTATAGGGGGCAGCCACCGTGTCGTAGTCGGATTTGGCGTCTGCCTCGGCAGCCTTTGCGGCGTCGATCGCAGCCTGCAAGTCGGCAATCTTCTGGGCGTCTGCCTTTACTGCGGAGCCTGCCGCCTCGCCGGCGTGGACAGCAAGCGGGGACATGATCGCGTCCTGTGCCGTGGTATCACTCACATCGTTGGCAAATGCCGAGAACGGCGCGAGCAGCGACGAGCCGGTCATAGCGATGGTGGTTGCCGCGGTGACGGCGAGTCGTGTTGCCTTGTGGCCCGAGAATGTGGGGCGAGGCTTGGCGCCGCCTGAGACTTCCGAGTGTTTAGGTGCGTACTTTGTCATTTCTTCTCCCAATCGTTGAAGGGGTACCTACGACAATTCGTACGTTACAACCGCCGAAAGGGTTCCTGTTGCGCAACATTGGCAAGGAAATGTCGACACACTTGAGTCACATTTATGAGTCGAAGTTCTTGGCAAGCTAATGTCTCGTTCTGTAACAGCTAGACCCCGTTTTGCCGGGTATTTGTTACAGATCAAGACAAACAGTTGGCAGGAAACTTAATGTCTCAATCTGTAACATCTGGCGGGAAATATGACCTCTAACTGTTACAGATCAAGACATAGAAATCGGCCGAAAACTAACATCTCGTTCTGTAACATCTAGACCTGTATCTGCCGAGCTGGTGTTACAGATCGAGACAATTGCCGGGGAGGGGCCCCGCCGCGGCAAGGCGCCCGCTCCCTAGATGCAGAATCCGGGGATCACGCAGGTTCGCTTGTTTGGCTTTTCCGCAGGCGTTGCGTACGTAAAGACGTCGCCGTCGCGTCCCACGCGGTTCATATAGAGTGTGCCTTCGCTCTCCGATGTGTCGGGACTTGCCGTTCGTTCCCACCAACAGGTGTCCTTGCCCTTCCACTGGCGAACCAACATCTCGTTCGTGGTATACGGACTTACTTTGAGCTCGCGGAAGAGCTGATACTCCTTGCCCTCGCCGTTGTAGATGTCGGCCAGGTAGTGAAAGCCCTCGGCAAATGACTCGGGCGGTTGCGTACCGCACAGCTCGACCATGGCGGGCAGCCAAAGAGTTGCGGGCAGCTCGCTCAGACACGATGCGCTTCTGGCGGCGCCAACGTTATTCGAGATCTTTTTGACAGATTTGATGAGTGCGCGCAGCTCGTTGGGCAGCAGCTTAAGGCCGTCGTTATCGAGCCATTCCCGCAGCTCGCAATCTGCCCAGCCGGCTCTCAACGGTTGGGCCGCGGCGTCGCGTTCGGCAATGCCGGCGTCGAACATAAACGTTAGTCCGGCCTTGCCCGTCCCGTCCAGAAGCTCGTCGTGGCGGATGCCCACGAGCTGCGCGCCAACCTGCAGCCCGTTGGTGAGCGTGACGCGCTTGGTGCATGGATAGGGGATATGCCCGTTGTCATCGAGCAGATGATAGCGCTTGGCAATCTCGCGTGCCTCGCTACGGGTCTCGGCAGCCTTAATCTTGAGCGAAATCTCCTGCAGCTGATCCCAGGTGTAGTCGTCAAGCGAACCGCGGATGCCGTCCAGGTAGTCGGGGATGCCAAAGCCATGGGTCGCCGCGCCAATGACGCCGAGCCCCGCAACGACTGCAACGACGCCGCCGATAATAAAGCGGCGGCGGGTCATGGCATCGTGCCGGGCCTGCTCCAGGATCTCTCGCGCTCGCTCGCCGGCGACGTCGACCTTAAGGTGCGTGCCGGAATCGATATCAATTGCGGCTTCGTCTCCTGCACCTTCGCGGCCTTCGGATTCGGCATCGGTGAGGTATGCCGAGAGCACCTCGAGCATCTGCTGCTCGGTAGGGCGATCGCACTGCTCGACTGAGATGCCTTTCATGATGATCTGGACAAGCGCTTTGTCGCCCTCGCATCGCGGCTCGAGCGGTGCCGGTTTGGTCTTGGTTTTTATGAGGTAGAACGAGCCGGTTGCCGCGGCGCCCGTCGACTCCACATCGAACGGTTTGCGACCGCTGTAGAGCTGGTACAGAATGCTCGAAAGCGCATAGACGTCGATTGCCGGCGAGCGGCGAAGGGCCGCGATGCCTTCGATATCCTGCGTGAGCATCTCGGGCGCGGCGCATGCGGGCGTGGCAAAACGCCAGATGTCGGCGCGCCGGGTGATCGTGTCGTCGCCGAGGGCCATGGTCGCGGAGCCCATGTCGATGAGGCAGGGGTCAAAGGAGCAATCGGCAATCTGCTGCTCGAGCGTTCGGCTGGTAGTGCGGAACATGATATTAGCAGGCGACAGGTCGCGATGAACGACTGGATTCACGAGGCCTTGGGTCATCAAGAGCGCACGAAGCACGGCGTTTCCGACGGCGGCGACCATCTGGGTGGTCAGCCCGCCCGAGGCGTCGTGCGGAAGCAGGGGCAGCGCTTGCTTGAGCGAGGTGCCCTCGACCCACTCCATGAGGATGAGCGGGTCATCCTCGCACGAGCCGTAGCCATAGACGCGCGGAAATCCGCGCAGGTACGAGACGGTACACAGATGACGGTACTCCTCGAACAGCGCGGCGGTGTTGGCCAGGTGCGCAGCCGCTTGCTCGGCGGAGCGATCGGGGGCTTGGCCGGAAAGGATGGCGTTGTCCTTGAGCAGCTTGACGGCAAAGACCTCGCCGCTCGTGTTGGTCGCGCGCAGCACGTGCCCGATGTTGCCGTTGTTGCGGTGGGCCGTCTGGAGAATAAGCGTCATAAACCGACGCTTGGCGTCGTCCTCGGCGCTGGGGTCGACCGCCACGGCGGTATCGAACGTATCGAGACGGATGAGTTTGTCGCCATAGGCGCTATCGGTAGTATCCATGGCGTTCCTTTGTCTGGCATGGGTTGCCGCGCGTACACGTGAGCAGTGCGGATATCGGTTAAGTACCATGATAGCCGCACTGCTCACGTGTACCGCTGAGTATTGTCGTTTACGACGCAGAAGGTAGAAGACGAAAGACGGACGGCGACCGTCTTCCGATCGCTGTCCGTGCTAGTCCACAATGACAAGGAATGTCGTGTAGAGACCCAGATGGAGCCTGTCGCTGTTGGCGATTTCCACGGGGGGATAGACTTTGCCGGGCTCGCGTTGGTCGCGCGGCGGCTCAATCACAATATCGCCGTCACCCGCGCCCGATTCGAGCACTGTGCCGTTGGTCGATCCAAGGCCCTGGGCGTACCAGTGCTCACCCTC
>URDZ01000090.1:0-8797 GCA_900546725.1 uncultured Collinsella sp.
TGTCCATGGACAGCTTCTTGCCCTCGGCGGTGGCGCGGGCGTCGCTCTTGGTGGCAACGGTGCGGGCCTTCTCGGCCACGAGCTTGGCCAGGGCGTTAAAGCGATCGAGGTCGCTGGCGGCCTCAACGCTCTTGCCGCTGATGCTCATGACGGCATCGCGATAGAGCTCGGTAAACTCCTGCTTGTTGTCGAAGATCTTATTCATACGTTCCTTCCCCCGGGGATGTTTCTCCCGGAACGGTTGTGACATGTATCCTACGCCCCCGCGGGGCGGGTAATTACAGTGGTAACGCCTTTGTTACGCTTTCTTGGCAGGAGCCTTAACATCAGCTGCCTTTGCCTTGTGAGCAGTCTTTTTGGTGGCTGCCTTCTTGGCCGTGGTGGACTTGGCCGTGGCCTTGGCAGCGGGCTTGGCAGCCTTCGCCTTAGCCGGAGCCTTCTTAGCAGCCGCGGCCTCGGGCTTCACCGAGGACGCACGCTTGCGCGTCGCCTTCTTGGGCTCCTCGACCACGGGCGGCTTATAGCTGCTGGGACCACGGCGCTTAAGGACCACGCCAGCCAGACCGGGCACTTTGATCTCGATGGAGTCCATCTGCCCGTTCCAGGGATAGGGCTCGCTCGAGCAGGTGTAGGGCTCTTCGCCGGCATATCCACTTCCGCCAAACTCGGGACGGTCAGAGTCGAAAATGACCTCCCAGTCTCCCTCGCGCGGCACGCCCACGCGGAAGCTCTCATAGCTCGCCGGGTCAAAGTTGATCAGGATCACCAGGTCGTTATCGATGTCCTCGCCCTGGCGCACAAAGCTCACGATGGACTGCTTGGAGTTGTCCGCGTCGATCCAGGTAAAGCCGTCGTCGGTGTAGCCGCGCTCGTACAGGGCGGGCTCTGCGGTGTACAGGTGGTTGAGCGCCTTAATGAACGCCTGATGATGCTTGTGGGTCTCGTACTCCTCGGTCAGGAACCACTGAATGGACTCGTAGTAGCGCCACTCAATAAACTGTCCGATCTCGTTGCCCATAAAGTTGAGCTTGGCACCGGGGTGCGTCATCTGGTAGAAGGCGAGTGTGCGCAGGCCGGCAAACTGACGCCACCAGTCGCCCGGCATGCGGCCGATGAGCGAGCACTTGCCGTGCACGACCTCGTCGTGGCTCAGCGGGCAAATAAAGTTCTCGGTAAAGGCGTACATGATGGAGAACGTGAGCAGCCCGTGGTTGCCGGGGCGCCACGGAAAATCGGTCTGCATGTAGTGCAGGGTGTCGTTCATCCAGCCCATGTCCCACTTGTAGTGGAAGCCCAGGCCGCCGTCCTGCGGCGGATAGGTCACGAGCGGCCACGCGGTGGACTCCTCGGCCATCATCATCACGTCGGGGTAGTGCGCCTCCACGGCGCAGTTGACCTGACGGATAAACGCGCTGGCGTCCAGGTCCTCCTCGGTACCGTACTTGTTGAACTTCTTTTGGCCCGGATCGTCGATGCCAAAGTTGAGGTACAGCATGCTGGACACGCCGTCCATGCGAATGCCGTCCACGTGGAAGTTCTCGAGCCAATACAGCACGTTGGAGACCAGGAAGGAGCGGACCTCGCCGCGAGCGAAATCAAACTTATGCGTGCCCCAGTTGGGGTGGATCTCGTGCTCAAACAGCATGTGGCCGTTAAAGGTGGCAAGGCCGTGGGAGTCGGCGCAAAAACCGCCGGGCACCCAGTCCATGATCACGCCGATGCCCGCCTCGTGGCACGCATCGATAAAGTGCATGAGCTGCTGCGGGTTGCCGTAGCGCGACGTGGCGGCGTAGTAGCCGGTCGTCTGGTAACCCCAGGAGCCGTCGAAGGGATGCTCCATGAGCGGCATGACCTCGATATGCGTATAGCCCATGTCGTGCACGTAGTCCACGAGCTCCACCGACAGGTCGTCGTAGGTGTAGAACTCGCCGCGCTGCGCGGGGAAGGGATCCATGGGACCAGGGTAGTTGCCGTACTCGTCCGGCTCGCCCTGCGGCGCGTCGCCGTGGCGCTTCCACGAGCCAATATGCACCTCGTAGATGTTGAGCGGCTGCGACATATGGTTGTGGCCGGCGCGGCGCTTGAGCCACGTGGCGTCGTTCCACTTGTAGCCATCGAGGGTCCACAGCACGCTCGCGGTACCCGGTGGGCACTCGGCCTTAAAGGCATACGGATCGGCCTTGTAGAGCTTCTCGCCCTCGTTGGTCTCGATGAGGTATTTATAGAGCTGGCCCTGCTCGGCGCCAGGAATAAAGCCTTCCCAAATAGCGCTCGTATGCACAGGCACCAACGGGTTGGCTTGCTCATCCCAGTCGTTAAATTCGCCAATGACATGGACGCTCTTTACGTCGGGCGCCCAAACGCAAAAGCGCCAGCCGCGCGTGCGCTGCTGCGTGTCGGGATGCGCGCCCATCTTTTCCCAGCTGCGCTCCCACATTCCAATGCCAAACAGGTAGACATCGTCCTTGGAGAGCTCCGGTGCGTGCGGAGCCGGTTTGCGGGTTGCGGGCTTTTTAGCCGTTGGCTTTAGCTTTGTATCGCTCACGTTTGATCCCATCATGACGCGGCAGCGTGTTGCCTTGGTGACTAGATGCGAAAGGTCCAAGGCTGCACGAATCGAAGGGACGGCGAAGTTTCTGTGATTCGTTCCACCTCGCGTGCTCGGTGGAACTTTCGGCAGAAACTACGATAACACCTGTGCGTTAGTTTTATGGACGAAAGCGGATTTGCGGGGGCGTTTAATCGGTAAGCGACATGTTTATACCACTGGCAGAATTGCCGTGGTAAAACTCTTGACAGTTTTACCAATTAGGGTTTCAAAACTGATAGGCTTACGTTTGGTAAAACGTTTTTAGCAGGTTGTTTACCATTTGACATCGAAAGGCTCGTTTATGGACCATATCGCTGCCCCAAGTGTTGCTTTTATTTTCGATTGCGACGGAACACTGGTTAATAGCTCCCCCGTCTGGGGCCATGCCCAGACCGAGTTATTGCGCCGTCATGGCATTGATGTAACGGTCGACGATTTTGCTCAGTTTGAGCATCTTTCGCTCGAGGACGAGTGCCAGGCCTACCACGACACGTGGGGCATTGGCGCGAATGGCGAGGAGCTGTATCGCGAGTTGGGTGAGATTTTGATTGATGGGTACTCCAAGGTGTCGCCGCGCGAGGGACTCCTGGCGTTTCTGGAGCAGGCGAAGGCGGCGGGCATTGCCATGTGCGTGGCCACATCCACGCCGGCCGAGCTGGTGAAGTCTGCGCTTGCGGCTGCTGGCCTTGAACGCTATATGGAGTTTATTACCACGACGGGCGAGGCGGGACGCTCCAAGCAGTTCCCCGATGTATACGAGCTGGCGTTGCGTCGCCTGGAAGAGCGCCACGGGCACAAGGTTGAGCGCGCGTGGGTGTTTGAGGACGCCGTCTTTGGACTTAAGAGCTCTGGCATTGCAGGCTTTAAGCGTGTGGGCATCTATGACCCACACGGCCGTATGGAGCGCGACGAGGTTCGTGACAACTGCGACATCTTTATCGACAGTTATCAGGACCTGGACCTTGCCCGCGTTCTTGAGTTTGAGGGCTAGGCGAGAGCCGTGGCTTGTAAAGTATTAGTGGTTTGCGGCTCGCCGGTGGTTGCGAGCCCCGAGTTGCTGTGCCACCTGACAGGGGAGTGCGACCACATCGTAGCCGTTGACCGTGGCCTGGACGCTCTTTTGGGCGCGGGGCTAGGCTGCGACGTGTATGTGGGAGATGCCGACACGGTGAGCGACGCGGGTCGCGCGCTGGTCGATGCCGCCGAAGTCTTTGAGGTAGAGCGCCACGACCCATACAAGGACTATACCGATCTGGCGCTGGCGCTCGATTCCGTTCGCCGCCGCTGGCCGGGTGCCGAAGTGGTTACAACCTGCGCCACCGGCGGCCGTCCGGACATGGCCCTGTCTGTGTTAGGGCTACTGGCAGGCTATGCGGACGCACCCGTCTGGATCGAAGAAGACGAAGTGACGGCCAGAATCCTGCACCAGAACGAGACCTGGACCATCGAGGGCGCCGAGGGCAAAACCTTCTCCATCATCGCCATCGCTCCCAACACAGAGATAAGCGAACACGGCCTAGAATGGGAGCTAGATCACAGCCCTCTAGGCCTGTTAGCCGACACCGGCATCAGCAACATAGTAAGATCCACTGCAAAGATCGAAGTTCACACCGGAACTGCGATAGCGTATTTGTTACGTGAGGGTTTTATCGGGACGGTGGGTTAATTGACTGATTTTGCCGAAGTCAAAATCAGTCAATTCAGCCCCGTCCCAGGAAAACCCGTAAGTGCGAGAATCAATCCAAAAAACTTCTTGCACAACTAAGAATCTTCCCCTATAGTATTACCTCGTCACGGGGGCGTAGCTCAGCTGGGAGAGCGCTTGACTGGCAGTCAAGAGGTCAGGGGTTCGATCCCCCTCGTCTCCACCCGAGCATTGAATGAGGCTCCAACGCAAGTTGGGGCCTTTTTTCATATAGGCACACAAGGTCAAAGGCGGCACCATGATCCTCCTGGTCGACAAGATCGAAAAAAGCTTCGGCGCGCGCGTCCTCTTTAGCGGCGCGTCCTTCCAGATCAACCCCGGCGAGCGCTTCGCGCTCGTTGGACCCAACGGCGCCGGCAAAACCACCATGCTCAAGATTATCATGGGCATCGACAGCCCCGACGCCGGCCAGGTCCAGTACGCAAAGGACTGCCAGGTGGGCTACCTAGAGCAGGAAACCAACCTGGAGAACAAGGACACCACCATCCTTGCCGAGGTCATGGCCGCTGCGAAAGAAATCCGCCGCATGGGCGAGCGCGCCAACGAGCTGCAGGCCCAGATCACCGAGCTCTCCGAGCAGGGCAAGGACGTCGACGCACTCCTCAACGAGTACGGACAGGTCCAGGACCGCTTTGAGCACCTGGGCGGCTACGAGCTCGAGAGCAACGCCCGCAAAATCCTATCCGGCCTGGGCTTTAAGGTCGCCGACTTTGAGCGCCCGTGTTCCGAGTTCTCGGGCGGCTGGCAGATGCGCATCGCGCTTGCCAAGCTCTTCCTGCGCCACCCCGATCTGCTGCTTCTGGACGAGCCCACCAACCACTTGGACCTCGAAAGCGTCCAGTGGCTGCGCGGCTTTATCGCCAACTACGACGGCGCCGTCCTCATCGTCAGCCACGACCGCGCCTTCATGGACGCCTGCGTCGACCACGTCGCCGCCCTCGAAAACCGTCGCGTGACCACCTACACCGGCAACTACAGCAGCTACCTCAAGCAGCGCGAGGACAACCTGGAGCAGATGCGCGCCAAGCGTGCTGCCCAGGAGCGCGATATCGCCCACATGCAGGTCTTCGTTGACAAGTTCCGCTACAAGCCCACCAAGGCCGCTCAGGCGCAGGAGCGCATCCGCAAGATCGAGCAGATCAAAAAGGAGCTCGTCATCCTGCCCGAGGGCCACAAGCACATCGACTTTAAGTTCCCCGACCCGCCGCGCTCCGGCGACATGGTCGTGGGCCTCGAGGGCGTCTCCAAGTCCTACGGCAACAAGCACATCTACAGCGACATCGACCTCAAGCTCTACCGCGGCGAGCACGTGGCACTCGTCGGCCCCAACGGCGCCGGCAAGTCCACGCTCATGAAGATCCTCGCCGGCCTGGAGCCGCCCACCACCGGCACCCGCGACCTGGGCACCAACGTGGGCGTGGCCTACTACGCCCAGCACGCACTCGAGGGCATGACCGAGTCCAATACCGTCCTGCAAGAGATCGATACCGTCACGCCAAAATGGACCGTGCCGCAGCAGCGCAGCCTGCTGGGCGCCTTCCTGTTTAGCGACAACGACGCCATCGAAAAGCAGGTCCGCGTTCTTTCCGGCGGCGAAAAGGCGCGTCTGGCGCTCGCCAAGATGCTCGTGGCGCCCGAGGCGCTTCTGTGCCTGGACGAGCCCACCAACCACCTGGACATCGACTCGGTGGACATGCTCGAGAACGCCCTGCAAAACTTCCCCGGCACCATCGTGCTGATCAGCCACGACGAGCACCTAGTACGCGCTGTGGCCAACCGCGTCATCGACATCCGCGACGGCAAGGTCACGGTCTACGACGGCGATTACGACTACTATCTCTACAAGCGCGAGGACCTCGCGGCCCGCGCCGCCGCCGAGGCAGCAGGGGAGAGCACACCGGCCACGGCCAAGTCCGCCAAGGTCACCGCGGCCCAGCCCGATACGCCCGCCGCCGCTTCCAAGCCTGCCGAGGGCAAAAAGACCAAGGAGCAAAAGCGCGCCGAGGCCCAGGCCCGCGCCGCGCTCAACAAAAAGCTCAAGGGCGTGCGCAACCAGCTCAAGAAGATCGAGGCAGAGCTCGACAAAAAGCGCGCCCGCTATGACGAGCTTATGGAATTGATGGCCAGCGAAGAGCTTTATGCCGATCAGGACAAGTTCAACGCCGCGCTGGGGGAATATAACGGCCTTAAGCAAGAGCTGCCCAAGCTCGAAGACGAATGGCTGGAGCTATCCACCCAGATCGAAGAGGAGACCGCGCGTGAACTCTCGTAAGGCCGCCGCCGTGGCGATGAGCATCATCGCCATCGCTTGTCGCATCTGCGGCATTTTTATGAGTGCGATGACTGTGCTGCTGTGCTTTAGCGGCCTCACCGCCAAACTGCAGATCGTGGGCTTTGTCGTTGAGCTTTCGCGCGCGCTGCCGAGCGCCATCGCCGGCTACGGCGTCATCACCTCTCCCTTTGGCGGCGTCTTCCGCCTGGATTACGCCATCGTCGCCGTCATTCTGTTTGTGGCCGACTACCTGCTCACGCGCGCCTCGCGCCGCGTCCGCTAGGGGAGCGCCATGTCCAGCAGCTACTTCATGAATCTACTCGCCAGCGCTGTCGCCGTCATCGTGGGCATCGTCATCCACGAGAGTGCGCACGCCGCCGCGGCCTGGGCGCTCGGTGACAAGACGGCCCGTTCGCGCGGCCGCGTGTCCCTTAACCCGCTCAACCACATCGACCCGTTTGGCACCATCATCCTGCCGCTGCTGATGCTCGCCGCCGGCGGCCCGGTGTTCGCCTTCGCCAAACCCGTGCCCGTCTACCTCAACAACCTCAAGCACCCCAAGCGCGACGAGGTCCTGGTGAGCGCGGCCGGCCCCGCATCGAACATCGTGCTGGCGTGCCTTGCCGCGGTCCTCATGCGCCTAGCCTATGGCAGCCTCTACACCAGCATGTCCTTTGCCCTGGCGTCACAGATCATGAACTTCGGCGCCACGTTTATCATGGTCAACTTGTCGCTTGCGTTCTTTAACCTCATCCCGATCCCGCCGCTCGATGGCTCGTCTATCATCGTGCCGTTTCTCAAAGGCAAGGCACTCAACAACTATTACCGTCTGCAGCAATACGCCATGCCCATCCTCATCCTGGTGCTGTACCTGCTGCCCATGTGGACCGGCATCGACGTGATCGGCCGATATTTCGACGTTACCGTGTATCCGCTCGCTGAGCAGCTGCTTAACTTCGCAATCGCCGTCATCTAAGGTAAACTAACAGGTCGACCGTGCAATACGGTCGTAACATGCACCCAAACCGCGCCGCGAAGGCGCCGTCAAAGGAGGTCGAAGATGTCGTATCGCGTGTCGACGCAGGTCTACAGCGGACCGTTCGACCTGCTGCTGCAGCTGGTAACCCGCCAAAAACTAGATATCGGCGCCATCTCCATCAGCGAGGTGGCCGAGCAGTACCTTGCCGAGGCCGAGCGCATCGAGGCGCTGGACTTGGACGTGGCGAGCGACTTTTTGCTGGTCGCGGCAACCCTTTTGGACATCAAGGCTGCCTCTCTGGTGCCGCAGGAGGCCCCGCGCAAAGTCGATGACGACGATGACGAGTTCGACGAAGACCTCGAGGAGCTCAGCACGCTCGACGGCGACGCCTTGCGCGAGGTCCTAATCCAGCGCCTCATTGCCTACAAGCAGTTTAAGGGCGCGGCTGCGGCCCTTGGTGCCCGCATGCAGGCCGAAAGCCGCATGCACCCGCGCGTTGCCGGCCCCGACCCCGAGTTCTTGGGGCTTATGCCCGACTACCTGGCCGGCATCACCCTGCGCGGCCTAGCCGTCATATGTGCCGACCTGGACGGCAAGCGCCAGACCTTCCTGCTGGAGGCCGAGCATGTGGCGCCGCATCGCGTGCCGCTCGACCTGACCGTGGCCTCAGTCGACCGCTTTACCATGGCGCACCAAACCTGCACCTTCCGCGAGCTACTGGACGGCGATGCCACCACCGAGCAGCTCGTCGTCACCTTCCTAGCTATGCTTGAGCTCGCCAAGCGCGGCTCGCTCAAGCTGAGCCAGGACGAGATCTTTGGAACCATCCGCATCAACCGCGTCGAGGGCGCCGAGGCCTATGTGCCCGGCGAGGGCCCCGAGCTCACCGAATAGGAGCCGCAACCATGTCAACCCTTTCCACGCTGGAGGCAAACAGCCTCAAAGGCGCCCTCGAGGCGCTGCTGCTGGTGTCGAGCGACCCGGTGAGTGCGCCCACGCTGGCCGGCGCACTGGATATCGCCCCCGGCGAGTGCGCGTCGCTGCTCGCCGAGCTCAAGGGTGTCGATGATCTCAAATTCATGCTCATTTCCCTCATCGTCGATCAGCGTAATCAGCTCCGGCCCGTATTCCTCGTTTTCCAGATCAGCCATAAGCAATGTACTCCTTTTCGCGTGTGCCGCGTTTTGTTTACAGTAACATGATAATGCATCGGCTCAAAAATGTCAAATGCTTTCTTTGCAGCATATTGTG
>URDZ01000091.1:0-8779 GCA_900546725.1 uncultured Collinsella sp.
CCTGTGGTGAATCAGGCGCGTACGTAGATGCCGGTTGCTGTTGGGGCGAGCCGCTCGCGACGGGTATGCGCTGCGTGGTCTCGACGGCTGCGGGGCTGGCGGCGGGGTCGGGGCGATAGGCGAGGGGGTCGTCCGGCTTAGCTTGCGGCGTATCGAGGAAGCCGGTCTGCTCAAACGCGGGTTGGCTATTGCTTGCGGTTGTCTGCTCAACGGGTGCACCGCATGAGGTGCAGAACTTGGCATCATCTGCAAGAAGTTTGCCGCACGAGGCGCAATACCGAGACATTGCCACTCCTTTCGCCACATTTCAAATCAATACGACGATTATACCCAGCGCTCAAAAAAGTCGGCAGTTAGGGACGTTCCTTTTCTGCCGGCACTTTAGGAACGTCCCTAGCTGTCGCCTAGTCATTTAAGAGCGTCCCCAATGACTACCCAATGACTAGGCCCGATTTGGGACGCGCCGAGCACTGGGGTATCATGGCTTGGTAGGTATATCTGCATTTACGCGCCTTGTAGGAAGGGGCTGCGCCCATGGCTTTTGAGCCCGCTCAACATAGCTTTATCACGCTCGAGGGCGTCGATGGTGCCGGCAAGTCCACGCAGGCGCGTCTGCTTGCCCGCGCGCTCGAACTCGCTGGCTACCAGGTTGTGAGCCTGCGCGAGCCGGGCGGCACCGCCATCAGCGAAAAGATTCGTGCTCTGCTGCTCGACCCCGCCAATACGGCGATGGGCGACACCTGCGAGTTGCTGCTCTACGAGGCGGCGCGTGCCCAGTTGGTGCACGAGGTCATAGCTCCCGCCCTCGCGGCCGGCAAGGTAGTCCTGTGCGATCGCTTCTACGACTCCACGACCTGCTACCAGGCGTTTGCCGATGGCCTCGACCGTCAGATGGTACGCGATGCCAACAACCTGGCTGTCGCCGGTACGCATCCGGCGCTCACGCTCGTCTACCACATCACGCCCGAGCAGGCGGCGCTACGCATGGCAGCCCGTGGCGCGGCAGATCGCATGGAGGCAAAAGGCATGGCCTTCCAAGAGCGCGTTTACCAGGGATTTTGCGCTATTGCTGCCGAGGAGCCAAACCGCGTAAAGCTCATCGACGCCACTGCGACCGTCGAGGAAGTCTTCGAGAAGACGGTCGAGCAGATTCGCGCGTACGGTCTCGACATTTCCCAGGACGCCGTCACCGCCGCGCTTGCCCAGGAGGCCGAGTAGCATGGCCCCCGCTCAGGCAAGCCTACTGGCCAAGCTCGACACCCAAGAGCGCGTGCGCGACTTTTTGACCAATGCCGTCGCCAGCGGTCGCGCATCGCACGCCTACCTGTTTTTGGGCGCGCCCGGCGCGGGCAAGCTCGACGCCGCGTGGGCGCTCGCCCAAGCCCTCCTGTGCGAGCAGGATGGCTGCGGCTCATGCGATAGCTGCGTGCGCGTCGCCCGCCATACACACCCCGACGTGCACTATTACACGCCCGAGAGCGCCACGGGCTACCTCATCGCCCAGACCCGCGAGCTGCTCGATGACGTGCCTCTGGCGCCCATCCGTGCCAAGGCCAAGGTCTACATCATCGACCGTGCCGAGCAACTGCGCGCCAACACCGCCAACGCACTGCTCAAAACACTCGAGGAGCCGCCCGAGGGCGTTATGTTCATCCTGCTGGGCACCTCGGCAGACGTGATGTTGCCCACCATTGTGAGCCGCTGCCAGTGCGTGCCGTTTCGGCTGGTATCGCCCACCGTCGCCGCGCAGGCCGTGAGCCGCGCCACCGGTCAGGACCCTGCGCGTTGCCGCATGGCCGTCGCCGTAGCGGGAAGCCCCACGCGTGGCATCGAGTTCCTCAAGAGCGCCGAGCGCCAGGACGCCCGCCGTCAGATGGTTCGCGCCATCGATTCGCTTATCGCCGCCGACGAGGCCGACGTGCTCAGCCGCGCCAAGTCACTCATCGTCGCCGTTAAGGCGCCGCTCGCCGAGGTCAAGTCCACGCAGGAAAAGGTGCTCGAACAAAACGCCGACTACCTGTCGCGTGGAGCATTGAAGCAGCTTGAGGACCGCAACAAGCGCGAACTCAACGCGCGCGAGCGTTCGGGTATCATGGAAGCGCTGGCGAGCGCGCGGACGCTCATGCGCGATGTGCTGCTGACGCTTCAGGACGAGGCAGCCGACGTGGTGAACGAAGACGTGCGCGACACGATCGGTCGGCTTGCCGCCGCGACCAATGTTGCGGGTGCCACCCGGGCGCTCGAGGCAGTCGCGACCGCCGAGCGCAACATCGCCAGAAACGTTACTCCCCAGCTGGCCATCGAGGTCATGCTGTTCGATATCAGGAAGGCACTGAAATGCCGTTAGTCGTACCCGTTAAGTTTACCTACGCCTCGCGCGACCTGTGGTTCGATCCGCAGGATTTGGATATCCTCGAGGCCGATTATGCCATTTGCTCCACCGAGCGCGGAACCGAGATCGGCCTGGTCACGGCCGATCCCTTTGAGGTGCCGCAAGACGAGATCGGTCAGCCGCTCAAGCCCGTGCTGCGCGTGGCGAGCGACATCGACCTGCAGCTTGCCGACGACCTGGCCATCCAAGGCGACGAGGCCATGGTCGACTTCCGCCGCCTGGTCAAGGAGCTCGACCTCGAGATGAAGCCGGTCGGCGTCGAGTACCTGTTTGGCGGCGAGAAGGCCGTGTTCTACTTTGCGGCCGAGGAGCGCGTCGATTTTCGCCAGCTCGTCAAGGATCTGTCCTCGACGCTGCACATTCGCGTCGACATGCGCCAGATCGGCGTGCGCGACGAGACCCGCCTGGTGGGCGGCTATGCCCAGTGCGGACAGGAGCTCTGCTGTACGCGCTTTGGCGGACAGTTTGAGCCCGTCTCGATTCGCATGGCAAAAGAGCAGGATCTACCGCTCAACTCGTCCAAGATCAGCGGCGTTTGCGGTCGCCTGATGTGCTGCCTGCGTTATGAGTTCGAGGCGTACAAGGACTTTAAGAGCCGTGCGCCCAAAAAGAAGACGCTCATCGATACGCCGCTCGGCAAGGCGCGTATCCAGGAATATGACACGCCGCGCGAGCAGCTGGTGCTGCGCCTAGAGAACGGCAAAGTCTTTAAGGTCAACCTGGCCGATATGACGTGCTCGGAGGGCTGCAAAAAGAAGGCCGCCGAACAGGGCTGCAACTGCCGCCCCGACTGCGTGACGCGCGACGTGCTCGAGCGCATCGAGTCGCCCGAGATGCGCCTGGCGCTCATGGAGCTCGATCGCGAGAACGGCGTCGACGTGGGCGATGGCCTGTCGAGCGCCGACCGTCTTGCCGGCACGTCGATGCCCAAGCGCCGTCGTCGCGATGCCGATTCCGATGCTCGCGCTGCTCAGAGCCAGGGCGAGGGCCGTGGCCGCGGAAAGGGCCGTGGTAAGGTCGAGGCACCCGAGGCCGAGGAGGCCGCCGGTGGCCGTCGTCGTCGCAAGCGGTCGGGTTCGGGCGATGCCGGCGAGGCCGCTCCCGCAGGCAAGAACGCTTCCCGCGAGCGCGAGGCTCAGCAGCCCCTGCAGCAGAATCGCGGCGGTGGCATGAACCCCACACGTCGCCGTCGCCGTCATCTGTCGAGCGAGGAGCGCGAGGACGCCTTCCGCGCCGCAGCTGCTCGCGAGGCTGGTGCCGCCCCCAAGGGTGCCTCGGCCTCCGATGCGCCTGTCGACAAGGGCGGCAAGCCGCGTGGTGAGGAGGAGCGCGCGCCGCGTCCGCGCCGTCGCCATTCCTCGGGCGCGCAACAGAAGCCCTCAGTGCCCTCCGTGGCCGATCAGGTCTCGGATGGCGAGGTCAAGGTCACGCGCCGTCGTCCCGGAGATGGCGGGGGAGCGACTGCTAAGGCTTCGCGTGGCGCCGCTCGCGACGAGCGCGAGCCGCGCGAGGATCGCGGTGGCGAGGGCTCGGCCGACCAGGGTCAAAAGCGCCGTCGCCGTCGCCGTTCCCGCAAGCCGCGCCAGGATGGTGGCGAGGGCTCGACCCCGTCTTCGTCCGCACCACAACCGCCCGCCGGCGAATAACGCCCGCGAGCGGATTTAGCCCGCCTTGCCCCGAGCGCATCGGGGTATCATAGCGCCGAATCAACAACCCTCCCTGCGACCGAACGTAGGGAGGGTTGTGTCTTGAAGAGCCATCTGAACATATTGAGCCGTCTGCAGGGTGCCGGTGCCCTACCGTTTGCGGACGAATTGCTACCGTTTGCCGAGCGGGTGGCACGTGAGGCGCTCGAGGCATTGTCGCCAACACGATGTGCCGGCTGCGAGCGCGCCGGTGCGCTTATTTGCCAAGACTGCCTGGCCGCGCTCACGCTCATCGACCCACGTCATAGCTGTACCCGATGCGGCGCCCCGTTTGGGGATTTGCTGTGCACTGAGTGTTCGGTCGAGGGCACGTCCTCGGCAATGGCGGAGGCGCTCGACCGCTGCCTGGCGTGCGCCGTCTATGCGCATCCGCTGCCGCGCATCATTAAAGCGTACAAGGATGCGGGCGAGCGACGTCTGGCTCCGTATCTGGCGGAGCTGCTCTACGACACTGCCCTGCATGCCCAGGTCGTAGCGCCCGAACGCTTAGGAGGTGTGCTGTCCGGTGCGGATGCGGTGGTGTTTGTGCCTGCGACGGCGGCAGCGTTTCGGCGGCGTGGTTTTGATCATATGGAGGCTATCGCGCGCCCATTTTGCGAGCTGTCGGGTGTTCCCCTGCTCGATGCTCTCGTCAAGTACGGGCATGGCGACCAGCGCGAACTCGGTCGTGAGGAGCGCCGCGAGCGTGCCCAAGGCATGTACGAGACGGTTGAGGATGTGCGGGGCAAGCGCCTGCTGCTTATCGATGATGTCATTACCACGGGCGCGACGATGGCCGCGGCTTCGGCGGAACTCAAGCGCGCCGGCGCCGCGGCAGTCGATGGCGTTGCTATCGCACGTGTTTGGTAGGGGTGGTTTTGTGGCAGCAAAGATTGAGCGGTACAACGAGCCGACAGGCGAACAGCTAGCGGCTTCCGTAATCCTAACAGGCGCCTCGGCGCTACGCATGATGCGCGCCGAGCGCCGACAAATGGGTTACATAAGTTGGAGGGACCTCGATCCCGATGAAGAGCGCCGTGTGCTGTGCACGTCGTCGCCCTCGACCGAGGACATCTATCTTCCCGACTTGGTGCGGATTGGGGCCGCAAGCGGCGAGGTGCAAGAAGATCTTTGCTTGCTGGTGGGATCTGCGGCGCAGCGCCGCCGCATGCCTGGCGTGGGCTGGTCCGTATGCTCCGGGTTGCCTGCCGGCTCGATTCTAGAGGTGGAACCGGGGGTGTACAGTCTATCTCCCGAGGCCCTTTGTGTTGCCGTCGCCCGCGAGGTCGGCTGTATCCAGGCATTTGCCCTGGCCCAGGAGCTGTGCTCTAAGATTTCGCTGAGTGACCGCGGGAAGTATCTGCCTCCCTACACCTCGCCTGTTACGAATAAACTTGCAAAGGACAAGGACCAGCCAGCAGATGTGGGCTACTTTGAGGTTGAGCCGGTGCTGACGCCCGATCGTCTGGCAGATTATCTCGCGGTATGCAAGGGGACCGCGGCCAAACAGCTGCAGCGTCTGTGTCCCTATCTTTCGGAAAACCTGCGCTCACCCATGGAGTGCATCATGCTCGCCCTGTTTTCGCTTCCGTTTTCCTATGGCGGGTTTGCCTGCGGACCTTTTAAGACCGACTACAAGATCGAGTTCGATGACCGTGCGCAGGCAATCTCGGGGATGCCGCATGCAGTTTGCGATGCGTATCAGGAAGCAGCCCGGTTTGACCTGGAATACAACGGTGAGCTGGGCCATTCCTCTCGGAGGGGACGTATCCATGATGAAAAGCGCAACACGGGCTTGATTACTATGGGAATCGAGGTCGCGACGGTCAACAACGAAATGCTCTGTGACATGGAAGCGATGGAAGCGCTCGCATGGCGCATGCACCAGCGTATGCGAAAGCGGTACCGGAATCGTGTCGATGCCCGCAGGAAGAAGCAAGAGGCGTTGCTTAACACGCTGCGGGCGTGTTTTGGGCTTAAGCCGGTCTAATTCGCGTCGAAAATAGAGGGTTAATCATATGCCCTGGACAAAATATGGCAAATATGAGTACTGTCACTAAATCAGTAACAGCAAAATCAAGGAATTTAGAACTCGGAGGCGGCGTAAAGTGAGAAGATAATAAACAAATGTAGAATAACTAAGCATCAGGTTGGCGACACTGAGCGCAAAATCTGTCCGAGAGGCCAAAATTGCCTGTTACTAAATTGGTGGCAGTACTCATATTTGCCATATTTTGACCGGGGCACCCTAAGAAGGGCGCCCCGGAGCTCCCCGTAGGGGAGCTCCGGGCTTCATAGGGGCATGAATAGCCCACTCCGACCTGCAAAATCTGTGCGCGCGATGCGAATGACGCCCTTAACCTTAAACTTCAGCTTGAACTTAGCTATAATGCGCTACGTTCCTACCAGGCTGTGGTTGCGGACGGACGAAATGCCCGTCCTAGTCCAAGACAGACGCGGTCAAAGGGATCCACGTAAGCGACCGCGTGCGCGCGGCGCGATCATGGCGCGTCCTAGATGTAAGCCGCACCGTCCGTTCTACTTTCTTTGGGGCAATACCGCCTCGCGGGCGAGCGGGTCAGTCGTGAAGGTGGCTGCGGCCTCCCGAGCAAACACCCCGGTGCGCAAGTGTGGGGTCAAATACCAGGTCAGCTGGTGGGAACAACCTGATATTCCGCGCAACGCACGGATTGTATACGACACAGAAGGCAGGGTAGTGGACATGGTGAGGGGCAGCTTGATGCACGCGGCTCGGTTAGGTGCTGGGACCGCAGCGGTCATTGCCGTTTTGGGCCTGAGCGGATGCGCGTTCAACCCTCTGTCTACGTTCACGACTCCCACGATCGACCAGATCGAGTACGAGACGGTCACGCCGGCGGTGTCGGACGATGCCCTGGTCACTCCCGGAACCCTGACGGTTGCCCTCGATACTTCCGATGCGCCGCAGGCCATGCAGGGCGCCGACGGCGAGCTCACGGGATATGCGGTCGACGCCGCCCGCGCCCTCGCAAGCCGCATGGGCCTTAAGGTCGCCTTTGTCGATGCGTCCTCGGCAGGTTCCGCGCTCGGCGACAAAAAGGCTGATATCTTTATCGGCGAGATCAACTCCACAGACGGGGACGTTAGCTCGCTCGGCACCTGCCTGTACGATGCCGCTTCTGTGTTTGGTAAAACCAGCGATGGTGGGTCGCTAAGCGTTTCCACCGATACCCTTAACACGTCTACCCTGGGTGTCCAGATGTCCTCGGCCTCGCAGGAGGCGCTTGCCAAGCAGAGCATTACCGCCAACCAAAAGACCTACTCCAACATCAACGAGTGCTTTGAGGCGCTCGAGTCCGGCGAGGTCGACTATGTGATCTGCGACTCCACGGCCGGCGGCTACCTTGCACGCCTGATGAGCGAGGTCTCCTATGTCGGTGCGCTCGAGGCACCCTCGACGCTTGGTGTTGCGGGCCTCTCGTCCAATGACGAGCTGTGCCGTGCCGTGAGCGATGCCCTCGACGGTATTACGGCCGACGGCACGCTCGAGGCGGTCCACTCTGTCTGGTATGGCACGATGCCCTACGACCTCACCACTAAGACGGTTTCGGGCGCTAACGTGCAGCCGGGCGACTCTGAGTCCAGTGAGACCACGTCCTCCGGCAGCGAGTCTTCCGATTCCAACAATGAGACCGCATCCTCCGAGGACAAATCGTCAAGCCAGGAAGGCACCATCACCGACGACGACATTAACAAACTCAATAGCTAGTTATTGCTAGGGGTGGTGTCTCCTATACGTTGGAAAGGACACCTCTTCACGGTTTCAACACGCACTGCCGGGCTTCTCCAATAGGGGAGCCTGGCTTTTTCATCCAAATAAAACTAGCAGGTCAAAGCCAATTTTCGGGACCAAATACAAAGCCGCCGACGCCCTCCTATAGCGCACTTTGCCGTGGAAAAGTACGAGACTTCGGTATGCGGTATCAAGCAATCGTTATTCGGGTCTTTAGGAATCCGCGTGATTAAATGCACGGCAATGGGTACATAGCCAGTACAGTAAGTCCCCGAGGCAGATTGGAGCCACGTATGGATATCAAGGTTTCTGGACGCAAGACGACGGTAACCGATGCTCTGCGTGCGCATGTGGATGAGAAGATCGGCGAGGCGCTCAAGGTTTTCGATATCGAGCCCATGACGGTCGACGTTGTACTTCGCTATGAGAAGAACCCCTCGAACCCCAACCCGGCAATCGTCGAGGTCACGGTTCGCGCTCGCGGTTCGGTGATTCGCGTTGCCGAGCACGGTGCAGATATGTACGCCGCCATCGACCTCTCCGCCGATAAGGTCACCCGCCAGCTGCGCAAGTTCAAGACCAAGGTCGTGGACAACCGCCAGGGCGGTGCCAGCGCGGCGGATGTCGCACCGGTCGAGCGCGTCGAGGATCTGGCCGACCTGCTGCTGCCCGAGGAGGAGGACGACCTGCTCGTCCGCGAGAAGGTCATCGATGTCACCCCGATGACTGAGGAGCAGGCGCTGGTGCAGACCGATCTGCTCGGCCACGACTTCTACGTGTTCGAGAACGCGACGACTGGCCTCATCAATGTGGTGTATCACCGTAAGAATGGTGGATATGGCATCATCAAGCCCCGCATCGAAACACTTGACGAGTAAAATACGTTAACTTGCATGAGTTAACGGTTGGCGGCCATCCCATGCGGGTGGC
>URDZ01000092.1:0-8415 GCA_900546725.1 uncultured Collinsella sp.
CGCCTGATTCACCACAGGCCCCCGCCGCCAAAAAGAGCAGCACCAAGGCGCTTATCGCCGTTATCGTTGTGCTCGTGGCAATTATCATCGCCTTGGTCATCTTTTTTGTGATCAAGCCTTTCGACAACGCCGCCACGCAAACGACTGCCGAGATTACTAAGCTGCACCATGATGTTGACGATGATGACCTCAAGCCTCTCGACGACCCCAATAGCCTCTACGATGATGACGACGAGGACGACGAGGACGACGGCGAAGCAACCCTCTCCGAGCAGAACCTCTACCGTCGCCTGAGCGAATACTACGATCTGCTCGAAGATCTCGATAGCCAGGTCCGCGCCTGCGCGCAGGCCTTCAATGGCAGCTATCTGGAAGAAGATCGCACCGCCCGTCAAAATCTCGCCGACGTCGCCGAGCGCACGGAGGACACCATCGAGCAGTACTACGATATCGTCGAGGACCTGGACGTCCCGACGAGCTCCAAGAACTACAGCTCCTGGAAAGACATCGTTGCCCTGTATGACGACCTGGACCACCGCATTGACGCGATCTGCGATGCCTGGGAGATCAGCCTGAAGTACGCAAAGCCCGCGGACCACAAGAATGAGATCGTGGCGCCGCTGTCACGCGACAACGTGGCGGGCACCAATGACAATAAGTACCGTCAGGACTTTGAGGACCGCTATCCCGGCGCCAAGCCCGTCGAGGTGAAGTAATCCCAACAACTGATCAAAACTTGCGGTGAAATAGGGATTGATTAGGCCTTTTGTCAGCAAAAACAGTCCCTATTTCACCGCAACTTAGAAGTGGGGCCGGGCTCGCATTTGCATTTGCGCGCCCGGCCCCGCCGTGTCTATATGTGCTCGGTTACTTGTCGGCGGCCGCCTTCTTGGTGGTCGTCTTTTTCGCGGCAGTCTTCTTGGCGGTCGACTTCTTGGCGGTCGAAGTCTTCTTGGCTGCCGTGGTCTTCTTCGTCGTGCTCGCCTTGGTCGCAGCCTTGCGGCCGCGGGCGGGCTTCTTCTCCTTGGTCGGGCAATCCATGTTGACGCAGATACGCCACGGACCGCGCGCCGTGTTGACCACCACGATGGGGGCGCCGCACTCGGGGCAGGTCTCGCCCGTCGCCTCGAGCTTGCCGCGCGCCGGCAGCGGATAGCTCACGCCGCAGTCATCGTAGTTGGTGCAGCGGATAAAGCGCTTGCCGCTCTTCTCGCTCTTGTGTGCAATCAGATCACCATGGCGTCCGGCCTCGGCGCACACCTTGCACTCGCCCACCTTAAGGTCGGGCTCGTAGTTGGTGGGGCACGTCGGGTTCACGCAGATCTCGAAGGCCTTCTGGCGGAACGGCTGGCACTTAATGCGCGGTGCACCGCATTCGGGGCACACGGCCGCCTCGCCCTCGAGCGGGCTCACCTTGACGCCGCTCGGCACCGGATAGGTCACGTCGCAGTCGGGCCAGCCCATGCAGCCGATAAAGCTGCCGCGGGTCTTGGCGCTCGTCTTCATAACCAAGTCCTTGCCGCACTTGGGGCAGGCGCCCACGCGCGCATCGGCCGTGACGGCGTCGCTGATGGCGTCGCCCAGCTCCTGCGTATGCTTGAGCAGCTCGTCGAGCACGCCGGCCAGCAGCGCGCGCGAGTGCGTCACGACATGCTCTTCGGTGTCCTCGCCGCGCTCCACACGGGTCATATCGCCATCGAGCTCGCTGGTCATATCGGGGCTCGTGATGCGCGGGGCAAACTGCGTCAGTGCGTCGATGATGGCGATGCCCAGCTGACTCGGCTCCACGGGATCATTTTTGAGATAGCGCACGGCATACAGGCGCTCGATGATGCTCGCGCGCGTTGACTTGGTACCCAGGCCGCGCTTTTCCATCTCCTGCACGAGCTTGCCCTGGCTGTAGCGCGCGGGCGGCTCGGTCTGCTTGGCCTCGAGCTTAATGTCGAACACGTCGACCGTATCGCCCTGCTCCAGCGGCGGCATCTGCTCGTCGCGCTTGAGACCGTACGGGTATGCCTCGCGGAAACCGAGGGTCACGAGCACATCGCCCGAAGCCACGAACGGCTCGCCGTTCACATCGAGCTCGAGCTTGGTGTTCTCGATGGTCGCAGGCCCCATGAGCGTCGCCAGGAAGCGGCGGGCGATGAGGTCGTAGAGCTTGCGCTGACCGCCATCGAGCGCGGACGGATCGCCCTCGCCCGTGGGATAGATAGGCGGGTGGTCGGTGGTTTCGACTTTGCCGCGCGTGGGCTTCATGGGGCCGGCGAGCACCTTTTTGCACACGGGCGCCAGCGCCGGGTTGATCTTTGCAAGGTCGCTCACCACGGCGCCCAGATCGAGCGTCGCAGGGTACACGGTATTGTCGACACGCGGGTAGCTGATGAGACCGGCCATGTAGAGGGACTCGGCGATGCGCATGGTACGCGCAGGTGAGATGCCCTCGGCTGCGGCGGCAGCCTGCAGCGAGGTAGTCGCAAACGGTGTGGGCGGCTGCTGCTTGCGCGAACGCTTGGTCACCGCGGCGACGGTTGCCGTCGCAACGCCGTCAACGTGGCCGTACGCCGCCTCAGCAGCATCCTTGTCGGTAAAGCGCGCCGTCTTGTGCGCAATCTTAAAGCGGTCGTCCTCGGCAGCGCCCTGTGCGGCGCCCATGCCGCGGATCTGCCAATAGTCCTCGGGCACAAACGCCATGCGCTCGCGCTCGCGCTCGACCACCAGGGCAAGCGTCGGCGTCTGCACACGGCCGGCAGAGCGCACGTTACCAAAGCCGCCAAACTTGGCGAGCGTCAGGTAGCGCGTGAGCACCGCACCCCAAATGAGGTCGATGTGCTGGCGGCTCTCGCCGGCGTCGGCCAGATTCTGGTCGAGCGAGACGAGATTATCGAAGGCCTGCGTGATCTCGGCCTTGGTAAACGAAGAGTACTGGGCGCGGGCAACCGGCAAGTCCGGCGCAACCTCACGCACCTTGTTGAGAGCGTCCGAGCCGATCAGCTCGCCCTCGCGGTCGAAGTCCGTGGCGATAATGACGCTGTCGGATTTTTTAGCGAGGTTCTTGAGCGAACGAATGAGCTCCTTCTCGGCCGGCAGCTTAATGACGGGCGCCCAGGTGAGGTAAGGCAGGCTCTCGAGCTTCCAGCCCTTGATGGAAATGCCATCGGCAAGGAACGGCTTGCGCTTGGTGTCGTACGGCGGACGGGCCAGGCCATCGGGCATATCGGCCGGCAGCATCTCGCCGTCCTCGGTCACCGAATACCAGCCCAGCTTTTTATCGAACAGCACGCTGTCGCAAAAATCGGGCGCCAGGATGTGACCGGCAAGGCCGATGGTCACGCACTCCTCGCCCTTCCACTCAAAACGGTAGATGGCGGTGTTGTACACCTTGTCCTTTTTGGGCTTACCCGTGGACAGCCGCTCGGCAATCTGACGCGCGGCGTCGTTTTTCTCGGCGATGATGAGCTTCAAAAGAGGCTCCTATCTCGTATCTCTGCGGCTACGCCCGCCCGTATGGCGGCCGACTTACGCCCTTGCTTGCTCAATCTGCCCGATGAGCCAATCGCACCAGGCATCCATGCCCTCGCCCTTGCGCGCGCTCACGGCAAACCGCGGCGCCTGCGGATTGAGGTCATCGAGTGTCTTAGTATACCTATCCATGTCAAAATCGAAAGCCGGAGCCACGTCGACCTTGTTGAGCAGCTGTGCGCCGGCGTGCTGGAAGATACCCGGGTACTTGATGGGCTTGTCGTCTCCCTCGGGCACCGAGAGGATCATGATGGACAGGTTCTCGCCCAGGTCAAAGTCGACTGGGCAGACCAGGTTACCCACGTTTTCGATAAAGATAACATCGATGTTTTGAAGGCCCACTGCCTGGTCGAACGCGTCAACGGCCTCCATGATCATGTTGCCCTCGAGGTGGCACAGGCCGCCCGTGTTGATCTGGATGGCGGGCATGCCGGCTTCCTTCATGGTGATGGCGTCGACATCCGAGGCGATATCGCCCTCGATGACGGCGCAACGCAGGCCTGCCTTGTCGCGCAGGCGCTCGTTGGTACCCAGGATCGTGGTGGTCTTGCCCGAACCGGGGCTCGACAAGACGTTAATCACATAGGTGTTTGTCTCTTTAAATCGCTGACGCAGCTGATCTGCCAGACGCTCATTGCGCGACAGGATCGGCGACGCGATATCAATCGTTTTCTCGGCCATACTCGGCACTCCTTACTTTGGCCCCTTTATACCCCATCACCAGATGGCTAGCGGGCTAATCGTCGGGGGTTTCGATTTCGATACTTGCGATGTCGAGCTCGCGACCGTGCAGCAGGCGCACGTTGGCGCTGCCACACTGGGGACAGCGACAATGAAAGCGGTCGTGATCGAAGACCTCGCCGCAGTCCAGGCACTCGCTTTGTGGATGGACTTCCTCCACGGCAAGCTCGCAGCCGCGCGTGAGCGGGTCCTCGTCGCGAAACGTCTCCCACGCAAAGTCGAGCGCCTCGCGCACGACCTCGGTCATATCCCCGATACGAAGCGTTACCAAAACGGCGCGCGAGGCCCCCGCCCCACGCGCCGCACGAATCACTGTATCGAGTATGCCGTTGACGATGCCAACCTCGTGCATACCGATTTACTCCTCGCTGTCCTCTTCGTCGTCCGAAAACAGGTCCAGACGGCTCACAAACAAGCCCTCCTTGCCCTCGCGCGCGGTAATGACCACGCGAGCGATGGCGAGCGAAATCTCGTAGAGCGAGAGCAGAGCGCCATACATGAGGCCCAGCGTAACGGGCGAGCCGTCGGGCGTAATCACAGCCGAGCCCGCAAGCAGGCCAACGTATACATAACGCCAGGCACTGCGGAAGGCCGCATAGGACACGATATGGAAGACGGACAGGTAGAAGATGATGAGCGGCAGCTCAAACGCCACGCCAAAGCCGATCATAAAGAGCAGCTCCATGTTGACGTAGTTCTCCAGATCGGGCAGCGCCGTGGCGACGGCCGAGGTCTCGCCGATGAGCCACTCAAAGCCCGCGGGAATGATGATGAAGTAGCAAAAGATTGCGCCCAGGAAGAACAGCACAGTCGAGGCGAGCACCGTGGGCACGACCCACTTGCGCTCGTTGGGTCGAAGCGCCGGCAGGAAAAACGCCAGAATCTGCCAGATGATCATGGGCGTGCACATGACAACGGCCATCTTGATGGCCAGCGAGAAGCGCAGGCCAAAGCCGCCGAGCGTGGTGGTGATGTAGAACTTACCGTCCGGCACAAAGGAGCGGATGGGGTCTTCCAGGATGTCGAGCACCACGGGCGTGGCGAAATACAGCACGATAGCGGCGGCAAACACCGATACGACCACGATGGTCAGACGGCGACGGAGCTCTCCCAGGTGATCGAAGAGCGGCATTCGCGCAGGTCCAATAGGCATTACTCATCGCCTCCCTTCGGGGCATCGGCAGCGGCATCGTCCTCGGCCTCGAGCTCGCGGGCGAGCTGGTCAACGACGGCCTTGCGCTTGCGGGGACGACGGGCATAGAGGTCGGCAGTCGTGGGCTCTGCCGGCTCGGGCTCGGACTCCGGCTCTGCAGCAGGCTCGGACTCGACGACAGGCTCGGCGGCAGCGGCAGGCTCGGTACCCTCGGCCTCGGACTCCTCAGCAGCACCCTCGCCCTCGGCGACAGCCTCGCTCGCGGCCTTCTCGGCAGCAAGACGGGCACGACGCTCGGCAAAGGTCTCCTTCTTGGCAGGCGCTGCCGTCTCGGCGGCATCCTCATCCGCGTCGGAATCGTCGTCGGTCGCAGCAGCCTTCTTGGGCTTGACCGGGGCCGACGCGGCCTCGCTCACCGGATCGATAATCTCGGACTGAACAACGGCCGTCATCTTTTCCTGCGTCTCGCGGAACTGACGGATGGCACGGCCGATCGTGCGGCCCATCTGCGGGAGCTTATCCGGGCCAAACAGCAAAAAGCCGAAGACCACGATGATCGCGAGCTCACCCTCTCCAATACCAAACACACATACCTCCAAGGCTCGATGTGAGTCGAGCCCGCACCGCGCCATTCGGCCGGAACTCGTCTATTCATTCGGTCAAGTATAGCGCCCGGACGCCAAAACGTCCGAGCGCATCACAAACATATGCCAAACGGCACGCCCTTTTGGGGGCAAAGATTATGCAGCGGTGATCGAAATCTCCTGGTCGACACCCAACAGCTGAACCACGCGCATCACCGGGGGCTGCACATTGGTGCAGCTAAAGCGCTTGCCGTGGTCGACCGCGTGGTGCGCGGCGCCCACGAGCACGCCAATGCCCGTCGAATCGATGTAGCTCACCTGGGCAAAATCGAGCTCAACGGCCTCAGTGGGCTGCTCGAGCGCCAGGTCGATGGCATTGCGCAGGCTATCGGCGTTAGAGATATCGATCTCGCCGGTTACCTTAATGGTGTAGAGCTCCGGCGTGGGGTTGGTGGAAATACCCAAATCCATGTATACGCTCCTTTACGTATCGAAAGTGCGGATAGTACGGGAAGCCGCGCGTTAGGCGCGCTCGGCACGCGCGAGCTCGGCAGCGACAAGCTTAACGGCCAGCACCAGCACATCGAGCGCGGCCTCCAGGTCCTCGACCGTGGGATAGCTCGGCGCGATGCGGATGTTGGTGTCGCGCGGGTCCTTGCCATAGGGCCAGGTAGCACCGGCCGGCGTGAGCTTGACACCCAGGTCGGCGCAAAGCGCGGCAACCTTCTGGGCCGAGCCCTCGGGACCATCGAAGCTTACAAAGTAGCCGCCGCGGGGGTGCGTCCAGGTGGCACAGCCCGTGTCGCCCAAGCCCTCGGTGAGCTTGCGCTCGACGGCCTCAAAGCGCGGACGCAGGAACTCGGCATGCTTTTTCATGTGCTCCTTGACCGCCTCGATGGTGGGAAGGAAGCGCACGTGACGCAGCTGGTTGAGTTTGTCGGCGCTGATGAGGCCGGCCTTCAGGCACTTGGAGAACTCGGCGATGACCGCGGGGCTCGCACCGATAAAGCCGATGCCGGCGCCCGGGAAGGTGATCTTGGACGTCGAGGCAAAGGCCACCACGCGGTCCTCGGTGCCCGCCGCGCGAGCGAGGTCAAAGATGTTTGCGAGCTCGTCGGTCTCGTCGTACAGGTCGTGCACGCAGTAGGCGTTGTCCCAGAAGATGCGGAAATCGGGCGCGGCCGTGGGCATCTCGACCAGGCGGCGCACGGTGTCCTCGCTAAAGGTGATGCCCGTGGGGTTGGAATACTTGGGCACGCACCAGATACCCTTAATGGAGTCGTCAGCGGCAACCAGGCGCTCGATCTCGTCCATGTCGGGGCCGTTGTCGGTCATCGCGACGGGAACGTTCTCGATGCCCAAGTCGGCGGTGATGCCAAAGTGGCGATCGTAGCCGGGAACGGGGCACAGGAACTTGACCTTCTTGCCGTCGTGCGCGGCCTCGTAGGCGTCCCAGGGCTCGCTGCCACACGAGCCGCAACGCCAGAACATGCCGGCGATGTCGTGCTCGATCAGCAGGCTCGACGAACCCAGCACGAGCGTCTGCTCGGCGGGGCAGCCCAGAAACTCCCCTGCCAACTTACGTGCCGAGGGAATACCCTCGAAGCAGCCGTAGTTGGAGCAGTCGACGTTGCCATCGTGCAGATCGGCGTCGGCGTTGAGGATATCGAGCATGGGGCGCGAGATGTCCACCTGGGCGGGCGACGGCTTGCCGCGGGCCATATCGAGCGCCAGGCCCTTGGCCTTGACCTCGGCGACCTCGGCTTTGAGCGCCTCGATGGCGGCATCGAGTTCGGTGGTTTCCATCTTCTGGTAGATCGTCTGCATGGGGTGCGACCTTTCGCGAAGCGGTACGTTGCAGTTCGTCTAAGTATAGACCGCCACCGCCGCAACGTTATGAAGCCGTGATAGATTAAGTCCATCGCAATAAATTACGAATCGCCGCGCATGCCGGCGTGGGGCGCCCAAGGAGGCACTATGGAGTATGGATCGTTCCAGGCCGAGGAATTCGGCGACCTGCAGCGCCTGGTCGACGGACTGTTTTACGACCGCCACGCCATCGACCGCCTGGATCTGATCGTACAGGCCGAAATCTTGGACCTGGCGCCCGATCTCATGGAGATCGTCAACCTGCTACCGCCCGGCTATTACGACCGCCAGTCACTTTGCGACCAGCTCAACTCCGCCTTGGCCGCCCACGGCTGGGGCGCCGTCTACGGCACCGTGGAATAGCCCTTGTCATTGGGGACATTCTTAAACGACTAGTTTTAGGTCCTGTGTTCAAAAAAGGGCAAATATGAGTACTGTCACCTTTTTAGTAGCAGCGTTTCTTGGTCGAAATCGGCAAAACTCGACTTGAAACTGGTAGCGCGCAGAGATGTGGTGTAAGAGGCGGGGCATACCCCGCCTCTTCCCTTT
>URDZ01000093.1:0-8087 GCA_900546725.1 uncultured Collinsella sp.
TGCAAGCGGTCGGCGGGGCCATTGTGGCTCTTGACAGCGGATTGGGTCATATGAGAGCGAGAAAGGATGGCGACCATAAAGCGGTACGAGGTCTCCTTCTCCTGACCGATGATGGTGCAAATCTCGTGATGCATGCGAGGGTAGTCGCAGGCCATCCAGTAGGCAAGCACCAGACCAAGGAAGATAACGAACAGCTGCGAGGCCGTATTGGTGATGAGCGGGAACACACCGCGACCAAGCTCGGCAGCAATCTGAGACACATACTTCGATGCCACGGTAACCAGGGACGAAAGATTATCGTCCAAATACTCCTTGAGCGGCGTGTTGTTGAGCGTCTTGGCATGCGAGATCATCTCATTGAGATCGCCACCCGCAACACGAAGCTGCTCGGGCAGGCGGCTCAGGACTTCCATGATCTGACCAAAGAGAATCGGCGACAAGATGCAAACGACACCGACGAGCACGGCAACAACAACAATAAGCGCGACAAGCGAACCGATGCCGCGATTCACGCCATGGTGCTCGAGCCAGTTGGTGATCGGGGACATCACAAAAGCAATGATGGAACCGACGGCAAGAAACTCAATAACCGGTGCCAGGATGCCCATAAGGTTAAAGATGACAGCGGCGATGACAATGCAGCCGACAACAGCCCAAATGCGCAGCGTCAGAATGCGGGTGTCGCGCAGCACGCGATCGGTTTGTTGGGGGTGCTCACTCATGAACGAATCATCACTCCGTCGGGGTCGATCTTGTCCTGAATCTTCTTAAGCGTGCGGCGCAGCAGACGCGAAACCTGCACCTGCGAGATGCCCAGCTTCTTGGCAATCTCGATCTGGGTCATGCCCTTCACAAAGCGCAGCTCGATCACCTCGCGCTCGCGCGGCGAGAAATCGCGGATGGCTTCCTCGATCACCAGGCGGTCATCGGTAAAGTCGAGCTCGTTGTCATCGTCGGCGTAACGGTCGAGAATCGAGGGCGCATCGTCGGAATCGGACGCACCAGGAGCCTCGATGGGCACCGAGGTATAGGCCGAAGACGATTCCATAGCCTCGAGGACCTCATCGACAGTCACATCTAGATACTCAGCGATCTCCTCAACCTTGGGCGAACGCTGCAGCTCGTTGGTAAGTTTGTCAGTAGCCTGGTTGACCTTGGCCGAGAGCTCCTGCAGACGACGCGGTACGCGCACGCTCCAGCCCTTGTCGCGGAAATGGCGTTTGATCTCGCCCAGGATAGTGGGTGTCGCAAACGTCGTGAACTCGAGTCCGCGCTCGGGGTCAAAGCGGTCGATAGCCTTGAGCAAACCCAGATAGCCGACCTGCATGAGGTCGTCGAGCGGCTCGCCGCAATTCTTAAATTTGTTGGCAAGAAACCTTACCAGGTTCATATGGGACATGACGAGCTGTTCGCGGGCGTCCGGATCACCGGTCTCCTTGTAGCGACGAAACAGCTCGCGGGTTTTCTCCTTGTCCCAAGCGGTCTTGCCGCTCCGGGAACGTTCGGTCATATTAAATATCCGCCTTGAGGTCGAGGGAAAGCGTCAGGGGCGCCGCAGTCTTTTCGTAGGAGTCGCACACGCTCGCCAAAATAAGCTCGGCATAAACAGCAGCCTGGTCATCCTCGTCGACGGTGGCCTGATCGCCAAAGGTAAAGGTCATGCCAACGTGAGATTCATCGACATCGAATTTGATTGAGATGTCGTCGGAATCAACAGCCGTGCAGCCAAAGATAAAGGCTTCCTCGGCAGCCATGCGGATGTCCTCGATGCGATCGACAGACATAGAGCACAGGGCACCAACGTTGGCTGCCGTCATGCGCACAAGGCGAGCGAGACGCGGGTCACCGGCAACGGTCAGCGTGATAGGGCAGGTTGCTTCGCTACTCATCGCAGGACTCCTCAGAGGTCTCGGCGGGCGTATAGGTGTAATACTGAGCCGGCTTGGATACAGACTTCTGACCATCATCGTCGCCCGCGGCGGCCTCGTCCTCGCCAATTAGGACGCGCTCGGTAGGCTGCTCGGCCTCCGCAGCGGCAGCGGCGAGCTTGCGATCGGCGTCGGCTGCAGGAGCCTTCACCTTATTGAAGAGCTTCTGCACAGCACCGGCGGCAGAGTCGGTCACGCTCGACACAGCATTGCTGGCCTCGGCCATGCTGCCCGTAACCTCGGAAATGTCGCGAACCACGGCTTCGACCTCTACGAGATTGGAGGTAAGGGCATCAACTGCCGTCTTGCTCGACTTAAGCAGCGGCTCCATCTGGGCAAGCGCCGGCGTAAGCTCATCGACAGCGCCATCGAGCTTTGCCACCACAGGCTGAGCCTCGGCGATGGTGTTGTTGAGGTCGTTCACGGTCTTATCGAGCGAGTCGACAACATTGCGTGTCTTGCGCAGGGTAAGCGCGAGCTCAGCGATGGCCCACACGCCGGCAACGGCGAGCAGCAGCAGGGCGATTTGAATGGGACTCATACAAGCCTCCCGGAAAAATCGAAATACAGACGCTTTTCATGGTACCCCAAAGGGGACCGAACATGCCAAGAGCAGCAACGTGGGACAAAATTATCAGCAGCTACTTCGGTGCATTCCCGCTGCGGTCGCGCTCGCTTTGCTCTACGCGCCACTCTTCCCAGCCGCGCCCGGCAGGCTGCCAGAACGCACCGCGCTCCAGCCCCTCGGGCAAATAGCGCTGATCGACCCAGCCTTCGGGATAATCGTGCGGGTATTTATACACACCGTAGTCGTCGCTGCCTGGGCGATGGCGATCGCGCAGATAACTCGGCACCTCGCGAAGCCCACTAGAATGGATATCGGCCAGCGCCGCATCAATCGAAGCCTCACACGCGTTGGATTTAGGGGCCAAACACACATAGAGTGCAGCCTGAGCCAGGTTAATGCGGCACTCGGGATAGCCAATGACCTCGGCAGACTTAAACGCGGCATGCGCCACCAAAAGCGCCTGCGGGTCGGCGTTGCCAACATCCTCAGAAGCCTGAATCATAATACGGCGAGCGATAAACTTGGGATCCTCCCCCGCATCAATCATGCGCGCGAGCCAATAGATCGTGGCATCGGGGTCGCTACCGCGCATGGACTTAATAAACGCACTGATGATGTCGTAGTGCATGTCGCCGTTTTTGTCATACGAAAATCCACGACGCGGATTGGCGATCTTCACGTCATCCACGGTGATGGGATAGCGCTCCCCCGCCGCGGGCGCTGGCGTTCCCTCGGTATCGGGACGCGTGACGGCAATCTCGCTCGCAAGTTCGAGCGTCGTGAGCGCCGAGCGAGCGTCACCCGCTGCCAGCGTGCAGATGGTCTTAACCGTATCCTCATCGGCCGAGAACTTGCCGTTCAAACCCTGCGGCGCCTCGAGCGCACGCTCGATAAGCGTGGCGATATCCTCGTCTTTAAGATGCTCAAGCTCCACCACGCGACCGCGCGAGAGCAATGCCGAGTTGACCTCGAAGTACGGATTCTCCGTCGTGGCGCCAATCATAATGACGGTACGGTTCTCAACCGCATGCAGCAAGGCATCCTGCTGAGACTTGGAGAAGCGGTGAATCTCGTCGATAAACAGGATGGTGCGGCGGTCGTACGTATTCAGGCGCGTCTTGGCCTCGTCAATCACGCGGCGAAGATCCTTTACGGTACCCGTCACGGCGCTGACCTCGACAAACTCGCTCTTGGTATGGTTGGCGATAATGTGGGCCAGCGTCGTCTTACCCGTACCTGCCGGCCCGTACAGAATCACGCTCGAAAGCACGTCGTGCTCGATCGCGGCACGCAACCATGAGCCCTTACCGACGGCCTTTTGCTGGCCCACGTACTCGTCGAGCGAATTGGGGCGCATGCGCACCGCAAGCGGCGCATTCTGAAAGGAACGCTCGCGCGTCGAAGCAGAAAAAAGGTCGTCCATAGCCATCCCGTGTATCAATCAAAAACGTTTTCCACTAACAGTATACCGAATTAATACGAACTACCGTTCGTTAATATAGGTACGGTGCGGAAACTCCAGACCAGGGAACAGCTTGCTCGTCAGCTCGCAGAAATAACCGTCCGTCATGCTCGCGATATAATCCACCACGGCTTGATCCTTGTCGTCCTGCCAGGCATAGGTGCGATCATAGTAGGAAAGCTGCTGCTCAATGCGCGAAATATGGTGCTTAAAGATGTAAGAGGACTCGTCGCCACTGTTTAGATCCCGCAGGCAACGGTCGTAGAGCTTTTCGAACGCCTCGCGCAGCTCCACCTCGGAATCGCCTTCGATACCGCCCTTGCTATAGATCTTCTCGTAGTTCTCCCGCTTGGCCCGGCGGATTTCCTCAAACAGGTCCTCGCTCATCTCGATACGCGGCTTACCATAGCTGTGCTCAACGATATCGATGGAGGCATGCGTGAGGATCCAACTGTTGTAGGCACCGCCCCGGCCATCATCAAAGGCGTCGGGTGACAGCAGGCCCGCCGCAATGGCGTCTTGGCGATCGCGCCCAACGTAGGCAAGAATATCCGAGATGCGAACGACGCAGCCCTCGAGCGTCATGGGACGCAGATGCTCAATTGCGCTATAGCCCGTGGCAATGCAATCTTCAACCGTCAGGTCAAACTGGTCAAAGGAGCTCATGTCCGAGAGCTCAAACACACGCTGCTCGTACTCGCCGTTATGGCATAGCACGCCGTCGAGCGTCTGGAGCGACACGTTGCGGCCATACAACGCGTCGAGCACGCGGACCGACTGCACATTATGGAAAAAATAACGCCCCGTGCGCTCATGATAGATATCGTTGAGGAAGCGCTCGCCGGCATGGCCGAAAGGCGTGTGTCCCAAGTCATGACCCAGGCCAATCGCCTCGATCAGATCGCAATTGAGCCCCAGGGCGCGACCGATATCGCGCGCAATGCGCGAGACAAGCTGCACGTGCAAACCGCGGCGTGACAGATCGTCATTGCTACGGAAGCTAAAGACCTGCGTTTTGCCTGCATAACGGGTGTACGCCGGAAGATGAAGTATCTTTTCGGTATCGCGCATAAACGCCGGACGCATAAGCGTGCCTTTGTCGGCAGCGCGATCAATACGACGAATGACCTGGTCGTCGTTACAACGATACGGGTTGACATAGCCCGAAGCACGATCAGCGGCAATGCGCTCGACAAGTTCGGGCGACAACGCCGAGGGAATACAGTCCATGCGCGCCTTAATGACGGCCGTTTCTTGATTAGTTGCCATGGCATGCTCCTTAAGAAGGATGCGCAATCGGTTACAATGTGCAGCCCACGACCTCGATTATGGCAAAAATCGGCACCAAAAACGGGAGCAATGGCAGGGAGCGCGATTTTGTGATGAGGCAGGAGACGGCAAGGACCAGGAGCGCAGTGGCAAATGCGACGATGCCGCCCATAGGGTCGAGCGTGCAAAGCGCAAAGAGTGCCTTGGCATCTCCCATGCCGATGCCCGGGGTTTGGCGAAAACGACGCCAGAGGGACTCAGTCAGCACGAGAGCAAAGTAGACGATGACCGCAAGACCGGCATGGTCAAGCGCCGTGTTAACGCCTTTGTCGAGCCAAACGCCCACTAACGCCGTCACCGCACACGCACCGGCAAGCTCATTGGGAAAACGTCGATGGCGGGCATCAATTGCCACGCCGGCAAAGATGCAAATCCAAAACGGGATATAGGCCATCGGACTCCTCCTCGAGCTGCATCGCAAAAGCAAAAACCACCACAAAGGTGCCTGTCCCCTTTGCGGTGGTTTTGGCGGTGATTATTTGGCGCCTTGCATGACCTCGTCGAGGGTAACGTTGACGGCATGCTGCGTCGGGACCCAGTCGACCTTTAGGAACAGAGCGGCCACCGTGATGGGGATATAGCTGAACATAAAGATCGGGAAGGTAAACAGGTTGGTCACCAAACGCCACTTTTGCGCGCAATGAATGTGCTTGTACTCGAAGATGGTCGTGAGTAGCGCCAGGATAAAGAAGGTCTGGTACATCATCACGAAGGTCATAATGAGCGAGGCGGCGCAAGCCTGCATCTCGACCTCGGTGGCCAAGAAGCCGTGCGAAAGCCCGCCCACGATGAGGAAGGTCGCGTTGGCGAGCATGGAGATCAGGGACAGCAGCATACCCGGAGCGATGGTCATAAACATGTCATAAGCGGCAAAGCGATGATAGCGGAAGGTCGACTTGACCAAGTGCTTACCATAAGTAAAGAACACCTGGTAGAAACCCTTGGTCCAGCGCATGCGCTGCTTCCAGGACGCCTTAAACGTCACGGGCTGCTCGTCAAAGAACTCCGCCGGCGCATAACCGATGCGGATGCCGTGAATGGCGCAGAACGTGGTGAACTGGATGTCCTCGGTCAGCGTATGAAACTGCCAACCGTGCATGCCCTCGATAACGCTGGCGGAGATGAGGTAGCCCGAACCCGAGACAGCGCAGGACGTCTTGCAGATATTACGCGCGTTGTTGAGGAAGCGGGCCTCACGCAGATACCAGGTGGCGTTGGCTGACGAAATCCACGAGCTGCCAAAGTTCTTGGAGTTACGATAGCTCGTGACCACATGGAAGCCCTGGTCAAAGGCATCATTCATCTTGGAGACGTAATCGCGGGAGATAACGTTGTCGGCATCGAAGATAAAGTAGCCCTCAAACGTATCGGGATACTCGTTGAGAATGCGATCGAAACCATAGTCCATGACCCAGCTCTTGCCCTTGCGGGCCAGGTCATTGCGCTCGTAAACAATGGCACCGGCCTCGCGCGCGAGCTGCGCGGTATTGTCGGTGCAAGCGTCGGCAACGACAAAGACCTCAATGAGCTCGGACGGATAGTCCTGATCCTTGATGGAGCGAACGAGGTTGGCGATCACGGCCTCCTCGTTATGCGCCGCAATAAAGAAGGCATAGCGGTGGAGTTTTTTGGCCTTGGGAGGCGCGACCTCGCCACGAAGAGCGCCGATGACAAAGAAGACCACCTGGTACAGAAAGCAGACCGTGAGCAGCGTGACGACAATCTGGTTGAAGATCACGATGGGCGTGTTGGTTTGTAAAAAGGCGAGCATGCAGGCTCCCAGGAACGCGTTACGTAAACAATCGTATATCTTACCGCAGGCTTACCGAGTTCAAGAAACCACCTAATACCGGCTAGGCTTCGAGCAGGCCAAGCTGCGGGACGATGTCGTCGCCGGCGGCGGTGCGACCAAGCGAGCGCGGGGCCAGGTCGTCAAGAACCGCAGCGAGATCCCACGGCAGCTCGTCGCGGCATTCGATGCGCTCGCCCGTCACGGGATGGTCGAATGCGACGCGCCAGGAATGAAGGAATTGCCTGGTCAGACCCTGATCGGCGCGTGCATCGCACTTGCCGTAGAGTTGATCGCCCACGCAGGCGTGGTTGATATGACGCATGTGTACGCGAATCTGATGCGTACGGCCCGTAAACAGGTGGCACTCGACGAGCGTATAGCCGTCGTCAAATCGCGTGGAATCAAAGCGCTCGAGGACCTTAAAGGTCGTAATGGCCTGGCGCGCGAAAGGATCGTCCGAAACCGCCATCTTGACACGGTCGCGCGTCGATCGGGCAATGCCGGTGTTGATGGTGCCCTCGTCCATGGCGATGTGCCCGTGAACAAGTGTGATATAGCGACGGTCGAGCGTACGCGTGCGGATGAGATTTTGGAGCGCGCGCTGGGTGTCGTCGTCCTTTGCCGCAAGCATGAGACCCGAGGTATCGCGATCCAGGCGATGCACAATACCGGGGCGGTCCTCGCCCTGCACGGTGCCCAGATGATCGATACCGCAGTGATAAACCAGGGCATTCGCGAGCGTACCGCTCTCATGGCCATGCGCAGGATGGCACACCAGGCCGCGCTGCTTGGAGAGCACGATAAGGTAGTCGTCCTCATAGCGGATATCGAGGGGAATGGCCTCGGGAATCACGTCGGTCGGGTCGTGCGGCTCGGGGAGGTCGACCGAAATACGGTCGCCGGCTCGCACGGCGTTCTTTTTGGACAGGCAGGTCTCACCATTGACACATACGGCACCGCCCTCAATCAGATGCGCGCAGGCAGAGCGCGTGGGGCAGCCGTCGTTGG
>URDZ01000094.1:0-7850 GCA_900546725.1 uncultured Collinsella sp.
CCCATGCGGACTCCAATCTGGACCGGACTCGGTCCAACTTTTTGTCCGCACCCCCAGTCTGTCCCCAATGACCACTCTTGGTCGTTTAAGTCTGTCCCCAATGAGTACCCGATGACTAGGTGACTAGGCGCGGGATTTGGTGCGTGAGAGGGCCAGGCCTGCGGCGGCGATGGCCACGGCAAAGAGCACGGTGACGCCCAGGTCGCAGGCGATGTCGCCCAACATGGCAGACGTCAGGTCCGACGCGAGCGCCTTGCCGATCGCGTCGTTCACCCAATATGTCGGCACAAAGTGCGCCACGGTCTGCACGGCCGGGCCCATCAGCGACAGCGGCATCCAAGCGCCGCCCAAAAACGTCATGAGCATGCCGAGCAGGTTGCCCACGCCATTGAGCAGCTCCTCGCGCGCACCCAGGCCCGAAAGGGCAAAGCCAACGGCCAGCGGCGTGCACGCCAGGGCAAACGTCGCCGCCAGTGCCAGGCACACACGGCCCACGCCGACCTCGGCGACCGCGCCGGCAAAGCCCACGACGCCCATCATGCTCGACACAAACCAGATGCAGACGGTGAGCACGGCGGCGGCGGCAAACACGGCAAGCGAACGTTGGCGCTCGGAGATTGGGCCGGCATCCATACGACGCACGCGCTCGGGCTCGTTCATGCCCGAAAACACCAACCCCACCGATACGATGACCGACGAGATAATCGCGTACGCGCCAAAGTTGAAGTACGACTCGAGCGTGGCGGCAGCAGCCGAGTCGACCTTGACCCGCTCGATCTGGACCTCCGCGCGCTTTGCAGCGGCATGTTCGGCGGCCTTGGCAACGTCGCCGTTGGAGGCAGTGGGCTCAAGTGCGGCTGCAGCGCCCGCGAGCGAGATCCAGCGCGAAGCCTCGGCAGACGAAAGCGCCGCCGCCATGGTGCCGGCACCGTAGGTCACATCGAGCTTGGGCAGGGACTCCCCCGCGCGGGCAGCCGCGACCAGGTCGTCCTCGAACCCCTCCGGGATAAAGAATACGCAGTCGGCGCTGCCCTTGGCGCTGTTGCTCTTGGAGAGCGCGTCCGCAAGGTCGTACGTGTCATCGCCGACGCCCGTGACCAGGTCAAACCGCGAACCTAGGTGCTTGGTGAGCGCAAGTGAAAGATCACTGCCATCGCGGTCGACCACGATCACGTTGGCATCGTAGGGCTCGTACTCGGTGAGCTGCGACGAGTTCCAGCTCACCGATGCCGCGATGAATACGCCCATGAGCGAGATGAACACCGTATAGATGAGCAGGTAGAACGGGTGCGCCAGCGCCATGCGAAGCGCAGTCTTAAAGGTGCTCATAGCGGCTCCTTCCAAAGGTCAGCGTGGCGGCGGCAACGAACAGCAGCGCCATAAGGACCAGCGCGCCGGCGCGAACGACAAAGGGGCCCAGGTCCTCAAAGAAATACAGGCGGTTGAACATGTCGCAGATGAGCTTGACGGGGTTGAGCCAGCACTCGGCCGGGCAGGCGCGGGCGACGTCGTCGGCAAGCGCCATCGCCGGCTCGCCGTAGAGGCCGGCGAACAGGGCGCACGTGGTAGCAAAGCCCGTGAGGATGCCGGACTTGGACGCCTTGCCGCCCTTAACGGGAAGCGTGCCCACAAAAAGGCCCAAGCCCGTGGCGGCAAGCGCGGAAGCGGCGCCACCCACCAGACACAGCCCCTCGCGCCCGCCAAAGTCGACGCCCACGACCAGGCGCACGTAGCCGATCGCGATCGTCATCGAGGCAAAGGAGACCAGCCACGAGCCGACAAAGATGCCGGTCAGCGATGCCGTCTTGGAAAGACCGCCCACACAGCGACGTGCGCCAAGGCCCGACAGATTGGGCTGCAGGTCGACGACGCTCAAGGCGGCAAACTCCGCAGACATCATCGCGACCAGGCCAAAGAGCGCGTAATAGTAGACGACCGTGCCATCGGGCGTGGTGCGTGTCAGGCTTACGCGGCGGGTACCGCCCTCGAGCGATAGAGCGCGCGCAACCGCCTCCGGGTCGGCGAGCGCCGCCGGGTTATCCTGGGCAATCTGGGACATGAGCTCGGCATTTTGTGTATACGAGCTTGCCACCGTCTCCAGAATACTGCGGTCGGTGAGCACCGACGTCGCACGCGAGCTGCCATAGCTCGAAAGCAACGTGAGTTTGGGCGTGCCCGCATCGTCGACCGCATAGATGCCCGCGACCTCGCCGGCCTTAAGCGCACGGTTCGCATCGGCTGCGTCGTCGAGCTCGTGGATCTCGAGCAGCTGATCGCCGCCTTCCTTGGCAAGCGACGTCGCCACGCCCTTAAAGGTCGAAGCGTCCCAAGCCTCGTCCGCCACGACGGCCACCGGCACCGGGTCGACCGTGCCGTCGGAGCTGAGGTTCGCAAACATAAACATGAACATCGTGGAAAGTACGATGGGAAAGAGAGCGCCCCAGACCCACGTGCTCGGCCGGCGCAGCAGCGTCTTGACCGTAGTGATGATGGTGTTGAACATGACTGCCCCCTAGTCGCGCAGCTCGCGGCCGGTGATCTCGAGGAACACGTCGTTGAGGGTCGGTGGCTCGGAATAAATGCGGCCAAGCGCCACGTCATGCGAGCGCAGCGCATCGAGAATGTCCGTCAGGCTATGCGGGCTCGCCTCGCACGAAAACGTGAGCTGGCCCGCCGTCGCCGACAGGTCCAGGACATGTGGCAGGCTCGCGACGGCACCGAGCGCCGCGCTCGGCACCTCGCCGACCTCGATCACGATCTTCTCGCCCATCTGAATCATGCGCTTGAGTTCGTCGTTGGTGCCCTGCGCCAGCACGCGCCCGCCGTCCATGATCATGATGCGGCTGCAGATCTGCTCGACTTCCTCCATATAATGGCTGGTATACACCACCGTGGCGCCCTCGTCGCGCAGGCGGCAGATGCCCTCCAGGATGGCGTTGCGACTCTGCGGGTCGACCGCCACCGTGGGCTCGTCAAAGAAGATGAGCTCGGGCTTGTGCGCGATGCCGCAGGCGATGTTGAGGCGACGCGCCAGGCCGCCCGAGAGCTTGCCGGGGCGGAACTTCGTAAAGTCGCCCAAGCCGACAAAGTCGATCGCCTCGTCCACCAGCGCGCGGCGGCGCTTGCGGTCGTTGACGTAGAGACTGCAGAAATAGTCGATGTTCTCGCGCACGGTGAGCTCGTCGAACACCGCCACCTGTTGCGGCACCACGCCGATGCGGCGCTTGAGGTCGTAGCGGGCGGGCGTCATGGGCTCGCCAAAGAGCTCGATGGTGCCTTTGTCGTAGGCAAGCAGCTGCAGGATACAGTTGATGGACGTGGTCTTGCCCGAGCCGTTGGGACCCAGCAGGCCAAAGATCTCGCCGGGGGCGATGCTCAGGTTAAAGTGGTCGAGCGCGATAAGATCGTCATAACGCTTGACGAGGTTTTCGACGTGGACGATGTCTGTCATGAGGCGGCCCTTCTGTTGGTCGTGGCCCGGTACGATTGCATCATCGCAGGAGCCGCCGGCGCGCACCAGTGAGCTTTGTCACGAGTGCGAGGCTTGGCCGCGTGGCCTGCCGACGTCCCCGATTTGCCGCGTGGGAGGAATGTCACGGTTGCGCAGGCGGTCCCTCCACCACGCGCGGCTTCGCGTACAATACCCGTATGAACAGGCTTTTCGACAAATCGATCGTTCTGGCGTGCTGTATTGCGGCCGCCATGGGCCTTGCTGTGGACGCTCACCTGGTCGCGGCGTTTTGCCTTGGCGTTATTGCCACCTCACTGGCCGAGGTCGCACAGGGGGAACGCACCCGGCGCGCGAGCGAGACCGCGAGCTGCGCTTACATCATCGCGGCAGTCGTCCTGCCGCCGTTTGTGCCGTTTGCGCCTCTCGCCCTCTATTACATCGCGCGGCGCGTGCGCCGTGAACGAATCTGGCCCGCGCTGGCGATTGGCGCCGTGTGTGTCTGCGCGCTTGTCGCGGACCTTCGTGGCGGCGTGCTCACCACCCGAACGCTGCTGTTAACCGCCATCCTTTCGGTTGCCGCCACGTTGCTGTCGCTGCGCACCGCGCAGCTGGAGCGCGAACAGGAACGCATGCGTCGCATCCGCGACAAGCTGCAAGAACGCGCCCTGGCACTCGAGGCACGCAACCGTGACCTCGCCGACCGCCAGGACTACGAAGTCGAACTCGCGACGCTCGCCGAACGCGCCCGCATCGCGCGCGAGATCCACGATAACGTGGGCCACCAGCTCACGCGCGCTTCGCTTCAAACCGAAGCCCTGCGCGCGGTCCATGCCGACGAGCCCAGGGTTGCCGCCGATTTCGCCGACGTCAAACGCACGGTTGACGAGGCGCTCCAACTCGTGCGCGCCAGCGTCCACGCGCTCAACGACAATGCCGCCGACCTTTCCGTGCAGCTCGAACGCATTGTTGAAGGCGCACGCTCGGACGGCGGCCCGCAGATTGAGCTTGAAGTTTTGGCCGAGCATGCGCCCGCAAATGTCGCCAACTGCTTTGCAGCGGTCCTGCGCGAGGCACTCTCCAATACCATGCGCCACGCTTGCGCCCAGACCGTCACCATACGATGCGTGGAACATCCGTCGTTTTACCAGCTTGTCGTTACCGACGATGGCGCGGGCGGGGTCCAAGCAAGCGGCCGCGGCGCTGCGGAGGGCATGGGGCTCGCCTCCATGCGCGAGCGCATCGAGGCGCTTGGCGGCACCTTCACCGCCGGCCCGCGTGCCAGCGCCGGCGGCTGGCGCGTGTTTGCCACCGTTCCCAAACAGCAAGGAGATGAGGACCGATGAGGCTCATCGTTGTCGACGACGACCGCTTAGTGGTCGATTCGCTCAAGATTATCCTGGGCGCCCAGCCGCAGATCGAAGTGGTGGGCACCGGCGCCAATGGCGACGAGACGGTCGCGCTCTACAGCGAGCACGCGCCCGACATCGCGCTGCTCGACATTCAGATGCCGGGACGCGACGGCCTTTCGGCGGCACGCGAAATCCTTGAGCGCGACCCCACGGCGCGCGTGGTGTTTCTGACGACATTCTCGGATGACGAGTACATTGTGTCGGCGCTTAAACTGGGCGCCCGCGGCTACCTGATCAAGACCGATGTCGCCGCCATTCCGCCGGCGTTGGCACAGGTCATGGATGGCAAACGCGTGCTCGAGGGCAAGGCGATCGAGGATATCGATTTTAATGGGGCGGGCACCGAAGCCGACGCGCCCCGCCGGCCCACAGCCTTTGCCGGCCTAACCGACCGCGAGTTCGAAGTCGCCGAGCTCATCGCCCGCGGCCTCGACAACAAGGAGATCGCCGCCACCGCCTACATGGGCGAAGGCACCGTGCGCAACCACATCAGCTCGATCCTTGCAAAGATGGGCCTGCGCAACCGCACGCAGATCGCCATCGCCTACCTGCGAGGGTAGTTGCCCAACGACTGACCGCCCCGGCATAGCAAAATGGCTGCCACCGATTTAATACCATTTCAAAACTATGCCGGTTTACGGGGCTAAACTCAGGACCCCCATCCATACCCGCGTTTTCTGCAAAATGACGGCTCGTCTACCTGCGATTTTATTTTCACGAATATCGGCATGGTTGGGGGCTCGTGACTCAGCCCCGTAAACCGGCATAGTTTTGTTCGGGCGGCCCTGCACGAGTGCCTCCGCCAGCCTCACGGGACCAAAATGATCCGTTTTCCTCCGCCCCCAAGGGATCAGCCGGAACCGCGCGCCACGAAACCGGCCCATCTACTACGTTTGACTCGACACCCCTGACCATACCTTCGTTTTGAGCATAACCGCAGGCGTTCTACCTGCGGTTTTCTTTTCGCATTTTTTGCCGTGGTTGAGGGCCGCCGCCCAAACGTAGTAGATAGGCCCATTTCATGGCGAACGGGCCACACGGATGTCCTCGCGAGGTCAAAATGATCCGTTTCCCTCTGTCCACGGGAGATCAAGTGCTGTTACGAATATGGTGTCATTTCAAAACTATGCCGGTTTACTACGATAAAAACGAGATTCCCGACCACGCGTGATTTTTTCGCAAAACTATAAGCCGTCTACCTGCGGTTTTGATTTTGCCAAATGCGGTGTGGTTGGAAGTGGGCGATTTATCGTAGTAATCCGGCATAGTTTTGTTCGCGGCGGCACAACCGCGCGCTTAAGCGCGGGGCCGGTGGGGCATTTTTGCCCCACCGGCCCCTATTCCAGCGCTATTCCGGCTTGGTTTCTACTGTGGGAGTCTTGTCCGCTGCGACTGGGGTGCGGGCGGTGTCCATAGTCAGGCAGTGCTTGGGGCAGCTCTCGATGCACTCACCGCACACCACGCAGGCATACGGGTCGATCGACCACGTTCCACCCTTGCGATCGACCGCAAGCGCGCCCGCCGGGCAGCGGCGCGCGCACATGCCGCAGCAGATGCACACGTCCATGTCGTTGACGATATGCCCGCGCAGGCGCTCGGGAGCCGTCAGCTTCTCCTGCGGATAGCACACCGTGACCGGCTGCTTGACCATAGAGCCCAAGGCTGTCTTGGCAAATGTCAGCAAACTCATGCCGCGCCTACCTTTCCGTGCAGCTAATACAGGGGTCGATGGTCAGGATAATCATGGGCACGTTGGCAAGGAGCACGCCCTGCAGCGCATGTGTCAGACCCGCCAGGTTCTGCGACGTCGGCGTGCGCACGCGGAAGCGATCCAGGTTCTTGGTGCCGTTGCCGCGCACATAGTAATACGCCTCGCCACGCGGCTGCTCAATCACAACCTCGCCACGCGCGCCGTCGGCCGGCGTGAGCTTGGTGCGCCCGCCGATGCCGTCGTGCGGGATCTTGCCCACAAGCTCCTCGATGATGTCCATGGCCTGCGTGACCTCGGCACAGCGCACCTGGCAGCGGGCATAGCAATCGCCATCGGTAGCAACGATGGGCTCAAACGCAGCCAGATCCGCATAGGCGCCGTCGCCGAACATGCGCACGTCGTAATCCACGCCCGAGGCGCGACCGAACGGGCCGACCATCGACAGATTCAGCGCATCCTTCTCGCTAATCACGCCCACGCCATGCAGGCGCTCGCCGCAGCTGGCATCGTCCAAAAACGTATGCACCAGAGCCTCGTAGTCGGGGCGCATGGCGTCAAGCGTCTCGACAATGCCCGCCAGCTCGGAGTCCTCGATATCGTGCTTAAGGCCGCCGATCTCATTAATCGACAGAATCACGCGGCCGCCGCAAGTGCTCTCAAAGATCTTGAGAATCTGCTCGCGCAGAGTCCACGAACGATAGAACAGTGCCTCGAAGCCAAAGGCATCGGCGAGCAGGCCCAGCCACAGCAGATGCGAGTGGATGCGCGAAAGCTCGTGCAGAATGGTGCGGATATACTGCACGCGGCCGGGCACCTCGATGTCGAGCATGCGCTCGCAGGCGCTGGCATAGCCATAGCTGTGACCCACGGCGCAAATGCCACAGATGCGCTCAGCGATGTAGCCAAACTGGTGCATATCGCGCTTTTCGGTGAGCTTCTCGAGTCCGCGGTGAACAAAGCCGATCTGCGGAATTGCCTCGATGACGCGGTCGTCCTCGATCACCAGGTCCAGATGAAGCGGCTCGGGCAGCACCGGGTGCTGCGGGCCAAACGGAATAACGGAGCGATGCGCCATAGACCTTACGCCTCCTTTTTCTGCTTGTCGCGGGCGGCCTTGGCGGCAAGCGCCGCGCGGACCTTGGCCGCTTTCTCGGGATCCATGGCGGCGAGCTTTGCCTCCATCTCGGCAGCCTTGAGCGCGGCCTTCGCAGCAGCCTCATCGTGCTGAGCATCGGAGCCGGCAGCCGCAGCGGGCTGAGCGACGGCGGCGCCCGCAGCG
>URDZ01000095.1:0-7618 GCA_900546725.1 uncultured Collinsella sp.
GCGGGGTCCTTTCTATTGCTGCGCTCTAGTATAGTCGCGGTGGTATCCATTCGTGTTTTTGAACAGGTTGTTCAATAATTTCGGCGGGCGGCTGTAATTTGTCGGTAAACGTGCGGTATCCTGTTGAAGTTTTGTGACACCCCCGATGCCGCCCACGCGGTACCAAGGAGCTTCTACCTATGGACGTCGCCGCATTCTTACTGGCTCTTGTGCCGATTATTTGGCTGGTCGTGATGCTGCTGTGCTTTAAATGGCCAGCTTGGAAGGCCGCTATCGGATCGTTTGTCCTTTCGTGCTTGCTTGCCTTCGCATGGTGGCACCTGCCGGCAGCGCAGATCGCGACCGCCTCGCTCGAAGGTTTTTTGATGGCTCTGTGGCCCATCGTCCTGGTGATCATCGCCGCGGTGTTCACGTATAACCTGTGCGTTCGTACGGGCGCCATGGACGTGATCGGCAGCATGATCACCTCCATCAGCAGCGACCGCCGTCTGCTGGCGCTGCTCGTGGCTTGGTGCTTCGGTGGCTTTATGGAGGGCATGGCCGGCTTCGGTACCGCTGTCGCCATTCCCGCCGGCATGCTCGCGGGCCTGGGCTTTGAGGCCGTGCCTGCCGTGCTCATCTGCCTGCTGGCCAACGGCGTGCCCACGCCCTACGGCTCCATCGGCATCCCCACGGTGTCCGTTGCCGACCTGGTGGGTTTGGATTCCCTTCACCTAGCGACCGTTCAGCTGGTGCAGCTCGCGCCGTTCTTTGTGGTGATGCCGCTATTTATTGTGCTGGTTGCGGGCCGTGTTGCCGATGACCAGGGCAATGCCGCGAGTGTGGGCGAGCGTCTGCACGGTGTTGCCGGCGTGGCGTTGCTCTCCGGCGTGTCGTTTGTCGGCGCGGCTCTGGTCGTTGCCATGTTTGTGGGCCCCGAGCTGGCCGTGGTCGTAGGATCCATCGTTTCGCTCGCGCTGACAGCTGCGCTTGCCATGCGTGCCGAGAAGTCGGGGCGTCTGGACGCACGCTTTCACATGAATATCGAGGCGGGGGAGAAGCTCACCGTTAAGTCGGCGCTTTCGGCCTGGTCGTGCTTCATCCTGATCTTTGTGTTGCTGCTGGGCACGTCTAACCTGGTGCCCGCTGTACATGCCGCGCTCGCGCCGTTTGCGAGCCACGTGCAGGTGTATTGCGGTGAGAATCCCGGTACGCTTACGTTTTCGTGGATCAACACGCCGGGCGTCTGGATTTTCCTGGCGGCGTTTGCCGGCGGTGCCATTCAGGTTGCTTCGCCACGCATGATGGGCGAGGTGCTGGCCGCGACTGTGAAGCAGATGATGCCGACGGTGATCACGATGCTTTCGGTGCTGGGCTGTGCCAAGGTGATGGGCTATGCGGGCATGATCTCTTCGATCAGCGCGTTCTGCATCGCCGTCGCCGGTGGGCTGTACCCGATTCTGGCTCCGTGGATCGGCGCAGTCGGTGCGTTTGTGACCGGCTCGGGCACGTCCTCGGGCATGCTGTTTGGCCCCATTCAGAGCCAGGCTGCCACTGCGCTGGGTGTGAGCGACTACTGGATGGTCGCGTTGAACGCCCTGGGCGTCGCCGCCGGTAAGATGATCTCGCCGCAGACCCTCGCCATTGGTCTTGCCGCCGTGCTCGTGCGCGGTAAGGATGCCGAACTCCTGGGCGCCGTCCTGCCCTACGCCGCCGGCATGCTGGTCCTGATGAGCGCCATAGCCATGCTCGGCCAAGGCCTGCCGCTGTAGTCGGCACTTAGGGACGTTCCTTATGTGCCGGCACTTTGGGAACGTCCCTAAGTGCCGGCATCCGGGGACACTCCTTGAATGTTGTCTGTTCAAGAGTGTCCCCAATGACTAGTCGTTTAAAAGCGTCCCTAACGACTAGGCCGCTTGCCTGCGATTTTTGACCGTTGGGCGGGCGCTTCGCCGTTGCCGCAAAAACGTTTTTGCATATCGGGTACAACGGGCTTTACGTGAGTAAAGTGCGCGCCGCGTCCACGTGTCGCGCTTTTAAAGGAGGCCCCATGCCTGGTGTTACCCCTGCAGAAGTTCTGTCCAACTTTGGTATTGCGCTGGTCGAAGATCCCGCCGAGAATCAGCCCCGTCTGCTGGTCGATCTATCCGCCGCGGAGCTCGTCGAGCACGCCATCCGCCGCGAAGAAGGCCGCATGGCATCCAACGGCGCGCTGGTGATCGAGACGGGGGAGCGCACTGGTCGTTCCCCCAATGACCGCTTTATCGTTGACACCCCCGATGTTCACGACAAGATTGCCTGGGGTGCCGTCAACCGCCCGCTTTCTGCCGAGAGCTACGAGGCCATCAAGGCCGGTATCGTCAACTACCTCAACGAGCGCGATGTGTTCGTCACTCGCGGTATGGCCGGTGCCGATCGCAACCATACGCGTCGCCTGCTTGTCGCCTGCGAGCGTGCCAGCCAAGCGCTCTTTATTAAGCAGATGCTCGCCCGCCCGCTTGCCCGTGAAATCGCACGCACCGGCGAGCCGGACTTCTGCGTGCTCGCCGCTCCCGGCTACCAGTGCGATCCCGCCATTAAGGGCCTCAACTCCAGCGCCGCCGTGGTCATCAACTTCCAGGAGCGCGTGATTTTGGTTGCCGGCACCGGTTACTCCGGCGAAATCAAAAAGTCCATCTTCAGCGTCATGAATTACCTGCTGCCCGTCGAGGACGACGTGCTACCCATGCACTGCTCGGCCAGCATGGATCCCGTCACGCACGAGACCGCCGTGTTCTTTGGCCTTTCGGGCACGGGCAAGACCACGCTTTCGGCCAACCCCACGCGGCTGCTGATCGGCGACGACGAGCACGGTTGGTCCGACATGGGCATCTTCAACATCGAAGGTGGCTGCTACGCCAAATGCGAGGGCCTGGACGCGTTCCACGAGCCCGAGATCTTCAACGCTGTCCGCTTTGGCGCGATCTGCGAAAACGTGGTGCTCGACGAGAACCGCAAGCCCAACTACGACGACATCTCGATCACGCACAACACGCGCGTGGCATACCCTGTGGAGCACATTCCCAACGCGTGGACCAAGGGCATGGGCACCACTCCAAGCGTCGTGCTCTTCCTGACCTGCGATGCCTTTGGCGTGCTGCCGCCCATCTCGCGCCTGACGGCCGACGCCGCCATGTATCACTTTGTGACGGGCTTTACGGCCAAGATCCCCGGCACCGAGGTCGGCGTCACCGAGCCCACGCCCACGTTCTCTTCGCTGTTTGGCGAGCCGTTTATGCCGCTCGACCCCATGGTCTATGCCAAGATGCTCGGTGAGCGCATCGCCGACGGCCGCACGCGTGTGTACCTGGTCAACACCGGCTGGATCGGCGGCGGCTACGGCGTGGGTCATCGCATCGAGCTTGCCTACACGCGCGCCCTGGTGGCCTGCGCCCTCGACGGTACCATCGAGGACAGCGAGTTCGTGCACGACGACATCTTTAACGTCGACATTCCCACCACGTGCCACGGCGTACCCGACGGCATCCTGGTGCCGCGCCAGTATTGGCAGAGCACCGCTCGCTACGACGAGGCCGCGCACAACTTGGCCGTGATGTTCGAGGAGAACTTCGAGAAGAAGTACTCGCACCTGCCCGAGTCCGTCAAAGCCGCCGGCCCGCACGTCCAGGTGTCCGCCGAGGCCCGTCATCACGGCCGCGGCCTGCTGGGACTCCGCCACTAGCTTCGCCGTGAGTCCATATCCACCACAAAGGGGGCAGGCACCTTTGTGGTGGTTTTGCTCGTGTGGATGACTCGGGTTACAATACGCCTGACATATCGTTCCCTTCTCCGGATGGGGACAGCGCAAGCGTTCTTGTGACGGCACCGTAGGACTTTGAAGGTGGCCGTTGTAAGGGCGCTTTTTGTTTAGGCGCCCTCACTCGGGCGCGCACAATGAAGGGAGAGCGTATGAAGAGTTTTATTGCCGAGGATTCATTCTGGGAGCTGTTTCCGCAGGCAGCGGTCGGTGTTGTGGTCGTGGAGGGCATGAAGCCCACGGCTCAGATTCCTCAAGAGGACGTGGATGCGATTGCGGCGTTGCTCGACCGCGCCAATATCGATGCGGAGCGTCATCTGACCAGCGACACTATCAGCGAGAACGCACCGGTCAGGGCATGGCGCGAGGCCTATCGTCTGTTCAAGACCAAGAAAGGCGCGCGCTGCTCGATCGAGAACTTGCTCAAACGCGTGCTCAAAGGCAAGCCGGTGGGCCACATTACGCCCGCGGTGGATATTTACAACACGGTGTCGCTGACCTACGCGCTGCCCGTGGGAGGCGAGGATCTGCATGCGATCGAGGGGGACCTTCGCCTGAAGGTGACCGACGGTGGCGATGCGTTCTTGCCGCTTGGCGAGGAGACGGACGATCCGACGCTGCCCGGCGAGCTCGCCTACATCGATGATGCGGGCGCTGTGTGCCGCTGCTGGAACTGGCGCGACGGCGTTCGCACGGCGCTGTCCGATGATTCGGCCGATGCGTTCCTAGCGATTGAGTGCGTGGAGCCCGAGCGGATGGGGGATTGCCAGGCTGCGATCGATCGCTTAGCCGAGCTGCTTGAGCGCTATCTGGGAGCGACGGTTGTCATTAAGACGCTTGTGACCCGCGACAATCCTTGCGTGGAGCTGTAGCGGCGCCTAGAACCTATTGATGCCCCAAACCACCACAAAGGTGCCTGTCCCCTTTGTGGTGGTTTTTATGTTGATGGGTTAACAAATGGGGTATTTGGGTACGGGTGTCGCCTTATGCGACTAAGATGTTTACCCGTTAGCATTATGCAAGCGAAAGGCGGTCGTCTCCCATGCAGCAGAGCGACGAGACACGTTTCGAGGACTTTGTCGGACTGATCAGCGGTCTCTACAAGGAGATCCAGCGCATTAAGACGTCTGAGGGCGCAAGGCTGGGCCTCAAGGGCTCCGACGTTATGTGCCTGTACTATCTTGAGCGCAGCAAGGACGGCCTGACTGGTGCCGACCTGGCTCGCATGGCAGGCGTGACCCGCGCCGCCGTCTCGCGTACGCTCGCGCATCTGGAGGAGGGCGGCTACGTCGAAGTCGATGATTCGGGCGATGCCGCCGTTAAGTATCGTGCTCCGGTTCGCCTGACCGCTCTGGGCGGCGAGAGCATGAGCGAGGCGGACCGCATCATTCGCGAGGTGCTCGATACCACCGGTAAGGCTATGGGTGTGGAGCAGCGCGAGCAGATGTATGCATCGCTGCGTACGATTCTCGACACCCTGCGCGAGATCTAAGGCCGCCAAGGCATTTGCTTCCCATTAACAACTGCATAGTCCCGTTTGAGCGCGTATACCGTGCCGGGGCATTGCTGTCAAAATTCCCCGCGCGAGCTCCGCGCAAGAAAGGATTTGTTATGTCCATTCGTATTATTACCGATTCCGCAAGCGATATGTCGCCGGCGGAGCACCCCGCTCTGCGTGTTTTGCCGCTGTCCGTCACCTTTGGCACCGATGTGTATATGGATGGCGTCGACATCGATCATCAGCGCTTTTACGAGATGCTCGTGGAGCGCGATGAGCTGCCCAAGACCGGCCAGGTCAACCCGTACGCGTTTTCGCAGGCGATTGCCGAGGCACGTGAGGCCGGCGACGAGGCAGTGATTATTACCGTGGGCGCCAAGCTTTCGGGCACCAATCAGAGTGCCCGTACCGCACTTGCCGAGGCGCCGGGCGGCGACGTGTTCGTGGTGGACAGCAATAACGTCACCCTGGGCGAGCGTGTCCTGGTCGAGTATGCGTTGCGCTTGGTGGACGAGGGCCGTAGTGCGGCCCAGATCGCGGCGGCCGTCGAGGCAGTCCGTGACCGCGTGGTGGTTATCGGTCTGCTTGAGACGCTGGAGTACTTGGTGCGCGGCGGTCGCCTGTCTGCTGCGGCCGGCGCTGTGGGCACGTTGCTCAACGTAAAGCCCGTTGTGGCCGCCGAGGACGGCCTGATCGTGCAGCTGGGCAAGGCGCGCGGTTCCAAGAACGGTCGTAACCTGCTCAACCAGAAGGTAGAAAAGGCGGGCGGCGTCGACTTTTCCATGCCGCTGGCGCTGGGCTATACAGGCCTTTCGGACGCCGTGCTCAAGAAATATATCGAGGACAGCGCGGCACTGTGGGCCGGTCACACCGAGGGCGAGCTGTCCATCCACACCATTGGCGCCACCATCGGCACCCACGTGGGCCCCGGCGCCGTAGCCGTAGCCTTCTTCCAGCCCGCCAACTAACCGACCTGCCATAAACCACCACAAAGGGGACAGGCACCTTTGTGGTGGTTTATGCTTTTCCGGGTGGAAGGGAGCGAGCAATGGCGTCTGAGGGCTTTTTTGAACGGGTGTACGAGGTGGTCGAGCAGATCCCCGAGGGGATGGTCGCCACGTATGGCCAGGTGGCGCTGCTTGCCGGTCGTCCACGAAGTGCGCGGTACGTGGGGTATGCCCTGCATAGTAATCCGCGCCCCGGCCAGATTCCCTGCCATCGTGTGGTGTTTGCCGACGGTCGCATTTGCGAGGGCTTCGCTTTTGGCGGTCCCGATGCTCAACGTGAGCTTTTGCTAGGGGAGGGTGTGGCGTTTAAGGACGACATGCACGTCGACTTGGCCGCCTGTCGCTGGCCTGCCGGGCTCTAGCGGTTCTGCCGTGGCGAAAACCACCACAAAGGCGCCTGTGAACTGCCTCCCATTTCTTGGACATCGGGAAATGGGAGGTCGCTATTTATTCAGTCCAAGTTTCGGGGCGCAGTTCACTGTCCCCTTTGTGGTGGTTTTACGCTGTAGGTTTACCAGAGCTAACTTATGGAGAAGGTGTGGTGGCGTACTTTGCCGTCAGAAAGTAAACCACGGTGAACTATATTGGTTTCAGCAACGGAGCAGGCAATAGGCGATGAAAAAGCCTGCCCTGTTGAGTTTGATTCGCATTCCTCCCCTCTGTGCGATTCAACGGTGTACTTCGGGAACAGGCCCGCTGGCAACTAGCTGCCGGCGGGCCTGTTCCTGTTTGTCGAGGGGGTGCGATGGACGGAGCCGAAGCGGTCCGGCTCCAAAAAAGGCGGACGCCGTAGCGCCCGCCCTAAAGCAATCGAAAGCTCAAGCCAGCAGATCGGTCTAGTACACCATGCCCATGGCGTCCTGAACCTCTGCCAGGGTCTGATCGGCGATCTCGTTGGCGCGACGGTTGCCCTCGTGCAGCACGTCCTTCACGTAATCCAGATCGTTCTCGTAGCGCTGGCGACGCTCGCGGATAGGTGCGAAGTACTCGTTGACGGCCTCGGTCACGTACTTCTTGAGCTGGCCGGAGCCGCCCATGCCAATCTCCTCGGCAATTTCGACCTCGGAGCGACCGGTGCAGATGGCGGCCGTCGAAAGCAAACCGGACACGCCGGGGCGGTTCTCGGGATCGAACGTGATCATGCGCTCAGAGTCGGTCTGGCTCTTCTTGATGCGCTTGGCCGTCTCCTCAGCGGTCATCGAGATGTTGATGGCGTTGCCGTAGCTCTTGCTCATCTTGCGACCGTCAAGTCCGGGCAGTAGCGGGGTCTCGGACAGCAGCGCCTCGACCTCGGGGAACACCTTGCCGTAGCGGTTGTTAAAGCGGCGGGCGATGGTG
>URDZ01000096.1:0-7535 GCA_900546725.1 uncultured Collinsella sp.
CCCGCCGCAAAACCCAAGCGCAAAAACAAACGTCGCAGCAAAAAGCGTCCCAAGCCCGGCCTGCTCGACGGCATCGACACCTCGGATCTCTCCGCCGACGAGCGCGAATTGGTGCGCCGCCGTGCCGCCATCAAAAAGTCCATGAAGGGCAACAAACGAGCCAACACCAAACCCGAGCTGCTCGTTCGCCAGCGCCTGCGCGCCGCCGGCCTCACCGGCTATCGCCTGGAATGGAAAGTCCCCGGCAAGCCCGACATCGCTTTCCCCGGGCGCAAGATCGCCATCTTCGTCAACGGCTGCTTTTGGCACCGTTGCCCCAAATGCAATCCCAGCCAGCCCAAACGCAATGTCGAGTTTTGGGAAGCAAAGTTCCGCCGCAACGTCGAGCGCGACCGCGCCGCCGTGGCAGCACTCACCGAGATGGGTTGGACGCCCATAACCATCTGGGAATGCGAACTCAAAAAGGACCGCATCGACGCGACCATGGAAAAGGTCATCGATACGGTGCGAGCCGCGACCCCGCAGCGCTAAAACGAGTCGTTCACAGGCCCCGCACACCCGCGCCACATCCGCGCCACAAACCTTAGAAAGCCCTTAAGCTCAAAACCTTTCAAGAGTGTTACTCAGTACCTTTGACCTGCGGTTTCATCGTAATTGCAAACCTCATTAAGCCTTTCTTTAGCGCTTCTTTGTAACGGCCGCGGCATAATACTGCCAACGCACGGGACCTAGCAGCACACCCCGCGCGCAACCTTTTGGTGGACATCGAGGAGGCCGCAAAAGCATGCATTCTTCCAATGACGCAGTACAGCGGCCATCCCTAAAACATGCGAACCTTTTCTCCTTCCCCCCGACACAGAGAAACGGCCTCCTCGACTCCCCAACCTCGCAGACAAAACGCTCAACCGACCAGAGCCTCAACCTGCAGGCCTCATTCAAAAAGCTCCAATCATCCCTGGATACAGCATTCCCCGAACAAGCTCGGGCACTCTAGCCCCCATCGGCAAAGAGACGCCAGTTATTCGAAAGCCCGCCTGGGCGCAGCTTGCCGCGAGAGAACGAGTCCCTAAGGACAGCACGGAGCCGTATCTCTTTCGCATTATGCGCCCAGCATCGATACGGGTATAACCATCACCCCATCGTCTCTGGTATACGCCAACGACCCTCGTCCCACGATTACCGCAAGAAACGACGGCGCAACATGACGCGCCGCAGAAGATGCCATGAGCTTATCTCGCAGTGCAATAAGGCTCTTTGCACCTTCGTCCGCTTTGGTGTCGCTTAGCTTGATTTCTATTCCTGCCCAAGCAGAACCGCATTCCACGATTGCATCGACTTCGAGCCCACTCTCATCGCGGTAATAGTACAGGCCATTGCCCACGCCGGAATACGTAGAGAGAAAGACGCGCAGGTCTCGAATGACCAGGTTCTCGAAGATCAGGCCGAGCGTCTGCGTATCGCGCAGCAAGCGCTCGGGCGTGGCGCCCAACAACGCCGCGGCAAGCGACGGATCGCAAAAAACCCGCTTGGGCTTTACCCGGACACGTGCTTTCCCGCGCATGGGAGGCTCCCATCCACGTAGCTCCTCGATAAGTTTGAGCCGCTCGAACAGCTCTAGGTACGACGCCACTGTGTCCGCAGTTGGCCCCAGCCCACCTTCACCTGCATCTTTTGAGAGGGTTTTATACGTGGCAGCCTGGCTCGCATTCATCGCAAGCGCCCGCAAGAGCCTCAACGCCGTTTCGGGAGATCGGCCCTCCTCAAGAACGTTTACATCAAGAACGGACTGAATATACTGTCCCGCAGTTTCAGCCGCAGCGGCATCAGGTAAAGAAAGGTTCGCTGGCCAACCACCACGGCAGCACCACCGCGCCACATCCTGAATGCTACTTTCCTTCCGAACGGGGTTCAAAGGCTCGCCAGCTAAAAGCTGGCTCATGGAAACCAGCGCTGCGCCATCGCCTGACTCACACAAAGCCATAGGCCTCATCGAAAGGCGCGCGATACGGCCCGCTCCAGAATGGCGCACCCTTGGTCGGTCTTTCTCCCCAAGCGCTGTTGACCCCGTAAGGATCAGCGACCCGCGCGCATTAGACGAGACATCCACAAAGCGGCGAGCGGCATCCCACACCTCCGGCACTTCCTGCCACTCGTCCACCAAATGCGGGATATCGCCAATCAATGCAAGCGAAGCGTCAAGCTCCGCGGCGTCCCGCTCAGAAGGATTATCGAGCCGCGTTATGCTCGAACAGCGCGACATAGCAGTCCATGTCTTGCCGCACCACTTGGGACCATTTATTTCTACACAGCCAAAAGCACCCAACAAAGCGTCGAGCCGCTGCTCAATGAGCCGCGGTCGATACCCAGGGGGAGTAAGCATTTTTCGTTTTGCCATTGCGCGATTACCTCCCTTGTCTTCTGCTTCACAGTATACCCGGAACCCATTAGGTAAATTACGGAAGATTCATTGGGTAAATTACGGGCGTTTCATTAGGGAAATTACGTAAAGAATGTTAGGCAAAAGGCGATGACACGGGGTGAGGGGGGATTGTTGAAAGAGAAGCGGAGAATACGAGCGACTGGAGAGCGGTTATTGAGGGGGCCACTAGCCCAGGGCGACGTCCAGGACCATCATGATCACGAAGCCCGCGATGACACCGAGGGTACCGATGTTGGAATGCGTCCCCAGGTGCGCCTCGGGAATCAGCTCCTCTACCACCACGTACACCATGGCACCCGCCGCGAACGCCAGCATCCACGGCATGAACGGGGTGATCTGCGCGCTCACAAGCACCACCGCAAGGCCGAAGATCGGCTCGACGATGCCCGACAGGCTGCCCAGCACAAACGCCTTCGTGCGACTCAGCCCCTCACGCATGAGCGGCAGCGAGACCGCCGCGCCCTCGGGGAAGTTCTGCAGGCCTATGCCGATGGCGAGCGCAAATGCCATGCCAAGATACGCCGTCGCATCCGCACCAGTTGCCTGGGCTGCCATCGCGAACAGCAGGCCCACGCTCATGCCCTCGGGGATGTTGTGCAGCGTCACCGCCGACACCAGCAACGTCGTGCGCTTCCAGCTCGACTTAACGCCCTCGGGCTCCGCCTCGTCGGCATGCAGGTGAGGCAGGAACGTATCGAGTAGCAGGAGGAACGCCACACCCAACAGGAAACCGCCTGCCGCGGGAATCCAGCCAATCTGGCCTGCCTCCTCAGCCTGCTCGATTGCAGGAATCAACAGCGACCACACGCTCGCTGCGATCATGACGCCGGCGGCGAACCCCAGGAAGATCCGGTGCGTCGTCTCGCCGCCCTTGCGAAAGAAAAATACCATCGCCGAGCCCGCTGTGGTCATGAGCCAGGTAAATCCGCAGCCCAGCGCCACCCATCCAAGCGCGCGAAGAATCGTCTCGTCCATCCAACTTCCTTCCTTTTGCTACCTGTTGGCCATCATACCCAGAGTGCGTAGCGCAAAGTCCGGAAAAACACCCCCCGATGGACATGCTGCATCGACGCGCCGCCCCCTTCTTGAGATTCTCTTGAGAATTGCCGCCCACACACGGTGCTACCATGGGCAAAGCGCCCGCAGCTGCGCGCCGCAAGCTAAGCATCACGCTATATACCCGCGCCGAAAGGGAAGCCATGGCAGATATCCGCGTGCTCATCGTCGAAGACGACGCCGACATCAACCACATCGTTGCCACGCACCTTTCCCGATGCGGCTACACCTGTACCCAGGCGTTTTCGGGCACAGAGGCGCACCTGCTCCTCGAAGCCGCGCTCACGAAAGCGAGTGCCGGCCACAGCGCCACCTATAACGTGGTGATCTGCGACCTTATGCTCCCCGGCATGACCGGCGAGGAGCTCGTCGCGCTCATCCGCCAGAACGACGCGTCCGTTCCCATCGTCGTGATCTCGGCCCGCACGGCCGCCTCCGACAAGATCGACCTGCTCAAGCTCGGAGCCGACGACTACCTTGCCAAGCCCTTCGACCTCGATGAGCTTGTCGCACGTATCGAAGTGCAGCTCAGACACCGCAAACAAACCGTCGCACGCGCCAGCGACGCTGTAAGTGCGTCGCATCGAACTCTCGCGTTCCGCTCATGGGAGCTCGACCCCGAAGCCCGCACCTTCACGGCACACGGCATGGAGATCGAGCTCAGCCGCATCGACTTCAACATCATGGAGGTGTTCATGCGCCACCCCCGGCGAGTGTTTTCCAAGCAAGAGCTGTTCGAGCAGGCCTGGGGCGAGCCGTACGCCGCCGACGACAACACCGTCAATGTGCATGTTTCGAATATCCGCGGCAAGCTCAAGGCGAGTGGGACGGAAGGCTACATCAAGACGGTCTGGGGTATGGGCTTTAAACTGGTTGAGGAATAGGCGCAGATTGTCCATGCCGTGCATTTGTCTACTGACAAACATCACGCTTTGAAACGAGCACCTTCGCCCACCTTTACCCTTTCTTTATCTCCGCTTACGGCTTCCCCAAGACATACGGCCCATGATGAAGATGTAGACCAACCACCATACGAAAGGAGCGCTGTGAACGTTCTTCAAACATGCGCGCTGACCAAACGGTACGGAAATACCTGCGCCGTCGACGCCCTCGATCTTCATGTTGCCGAGGGGGACATCTACGGCTTTGTAGGGAAAAACGGTGCAGGCAAGTCGACAGTCATGAAGATAGTAGCCGGGCTTGCCGCGCCAACTTCGGGCGATATCGAGCTGTTCGGGGAGTCGCTGCGTGAGCGCAAGGCCTTCGACGCCAGCTTCTCGCGCGTGGGCGCCCTCATCGAGAACCCCGGCATCCTGCCGAATTACTCCGCGTTCGAAAACCTCATGTGCAAGGCGCTCGCCGTCGGCGTGCCCCACGCCAAAGAGCAGTGCCACGATCTGCTTGCCCTCGTGGGGCTTAAAGACACCGGCAACCGTTCGGTCAAGAAGTTCTCCCTCGGCATGAAGCAACGCCTGGGTCTGGCGCTCGCCCTTGTGGGCGGCCCAGACCTCCTGCTGCTCGATGAGCCGTTCAACGGCATGGACCCCGAGGTCACGCGCAGCATGCGCAACACGCTCACCCGCCTCAACCAGGAGCGCGGCGTTTCCATAATGATCTCGAGCCACGTACTCGATCAGCTCGACCGCATGGCAACGCGCTTTGGCGTAATCCGCGACGGCCGCATGGTGCGCGAATTCACGACCGAGGAGCTGCATGCCAGCTGCGGCAGCTCCGTCCGCGTCAAGACCGTCGACGCCGCCCGCACGCTGGCGATTCTCGACGAGCGGTTGACGGGCGCGTCCTTGCGCATGGAGCCGGACGGGTCCGTGCTGGTGTCTGCCGGCATCGCATGGGCGGACGGGTCGAAGCGTGGCGGTGCGGCGGCAGACGCGGCAAACGCCGTGGGTGCCACTCCCACCATCGAGGAGATTTCTCGCGTCCTGCACGACTCCGACCAGCAGATTCTCGAGCTCACCAAGCTCGAGGGCGATATCGAGGATTACTTCGTCGAGCTTATGGGCGCCGAGCCCGCCGGTGCGAACGACGCAGCGCGCGCCGGCAACACCGTGCGCGCCACTGCCTCGCAGCGCAACACGAAGGAGGCCTAGCATGCTGAACCTTCTTCGCGCCGACCTCTACCGCATCACCCGCATCAGCCGCCTGCGCGGAGCCTTCTGGCAATACGCGCTCGTGCTTACCGCCTGCGCCGCACTGTTCGCATTCACAACGAGCATGTCTCTCCAAGAGGGGTTTTTGAGCGTCGAGCGGGCGCGCATGGGTTTGACACCGTCTGCCTTCGCCGGCGGCTGGTGGCTCAGCAGCCCTTCGATTTTGACGATGTCATGTCTCTTTGGCGCTCTCGAGCTGCTCTTTTTCGACCTTTCAGACGGCTATATCAAGAACCTCATATCGTCGACGCGAGGCCGCCTCGCGCTCTTTGTAGAGAAGCTCGTCCTTGTAGGCATATGGTCCTTTCTGCTCATGGTGGCGAGCTTTGCGCTCATCGCGCTTCTTGCCCTATTTTTGATGAGCCGAGCGGGTCTTTCGTTCACGGCACTCGACACGGTCGGCACGGGCTTCTTGTGGGTTCTGGGCGTATGGCTCACCAACTGGGCAATTTCCGCCATCCCGCTCTTTTTCGCCTTCGCCTCGCGCGCCAAGATCCCGAGCTACATCTTCGCCTTCCTGATCGCCACGTCCTCCATCCCCCTCTTCTTGATGAGCCTCGCAGAGTCCGGCCTTCTTGGGCTCCCCGACCTGTTCCAATCCCTCCTGTTCAATGTCGCCGGCTGGATGCCGAGCATTGCCATGCAAAACCTGGCAACCGGGGCGAGCCACATCTTGAACCCCATGACGGACAGTGCCGGACTTCCGCTCAACTATGCCACCTGGATCCTGCTCGTGGGCATTATCTGGCTCACCATCTCGAGCGCCCTGTTCCTGCTCGTTGCCAAGAAAAAGGACCTGTAAGCTAGGCGTACGGACATCGTCCCGCTAAACCTCGCATCCTCGAAAGGAGAGATCATGCTCGTTGCCGTCGCGCTCATCTTGGGCATTATCGCGGGTGCACTCATCGCCGTTGCGGCCTTTGCCAGCGATATCAACCGCATGACGCGCTTTTTGCAGCAGCGCCCAGCGGGCAGCAACGCCCGCCTCACTCGCGGTTCCTCCGCTCCTGGCCTCGCCGACCTCGTTGATGCCATCAACGCCGAGCTCGACCGCAGCGACGAGGCATGCATCGCGATCCAGCGCAGCCAGCGGGAGTTCCAGCGCGACCTCTCCTCGCTCTCACACGACATCCGCACGCCGCTCATGGGCGCCAAGGGTTATCTGCAGCTCGCTTGTGACGAAGTCAAGCCCGATGAGCGTGCCGCGCGCCTTGGAGCCGCCACCGACCGCATCGACGCCACAGCCGCCCTCCTCGACCAGCTCTTCTCCTACACAAAGGCGAGCGACCCCGACCTAGAGCTCGTCTGCAAGCCCCTCGAACTCAGGCCAATCGTCGAGCGCGTGCTGCTCGGCCATTTCCCCGAGTTCGAGGAACGCGGCTGGGAGCCGAAACTCGTTGCCCAGCCCCAGGACGTCACCATAAGCGCTAACAGCGATGCCCTTGAGCGCATTCTGGAGAACCTCGTGGTCAACGCCCTGCGCCACGGTATCGACGCTCCCCACATCGCACTCGCGCGCGGGCGCATCCGCATCGCCAACCGCGTGGCAGACCCCGCCGAACTCGACGTCACGCGTCTCTTCGACCGCTTTTACCAGGCCGACGCCGCGCGTGGCAAGAGCGGCGCGGGCCTCGGGCTCGCCACCGCTGCCAAACTCGCCCACGCCATGGAGCTCGAGCTTTCGGCCTCGCTCGAGAGAGACATGCTCGTCATCGAGCTTTCGTAGCCCTTCCGTCCCGCCCTTTCAGCCCTAACGCCACAAGGGCGATTGAGCAGGGCCGTCCGGAAACGGAAAGGGGCCTATCTCACAGAACACTCCGCACTGATATCTTCTGTATTGAAGACGTCGATGATGCACCCGTATACCATTG
>URDZ01000097.1:0-7412 GCA_900546725.1 uncultured Collinsella sp.
CGGCGACCAGGTCGCCGGTGCGCACGGTGAAGGTCTTGCCGTCGGCCGCTACCCTGGTGGCGCACTGGGCCGTGATATCGGTCCAGCCCTTCGCGGGCTCAGTGCCGGCGCGGCCGTCCTTGCCGGTCTGGACCGCGTCAAAGCCGCCGTCCGCGCCCGCCGCCACGTACACGCGCATGCTCGCGGCCACCTTGGAGGGGTCGAGTCCCGCGCTCATGGTGTCGACGAACTGCACCGTATAGGTGTCGTAGGCGGTAAGACCCGCCGGGACCGTGGCCGAGAGGCGCCAGTACAGGTCGTCGGCGACCGTGGCGTCGGCGGCCTTCTGCCAGGCGGCGCTGCTGTCCTCCAGCACATGCTTGGCGACCTTGGGGGTCGCCGCCTTGGGCTTGACGGTGACGGCGCTGCCGCCCACCAGGGCCATGATCGACGCGGTGCCGGCCTCGTCCTGGGCGATGGCATCGTCGTCGGCGACGATGAGCCAGTAGCCGCAGGACAGCTCGGCCGTCGTGCCCGCGTTAAGGGCCACGGACACGGCGCCAGAGCTCTGGAGGGAACGAGCGAGCTGTGCGCTCAGCGCGCTCGTAAGGTGGGAATCGGTGTTGAGCCACTCGGCAGCTTCCTGCGCGGTGGTCTGGGAATTGGGCATGCCGGCGCTGTGCAGCACAGGCAGGACAGCATCGCGCGCAGCGTCGCTTGCCCAGGCGAGGTCGGTGGCGGTCTTGGCGTCGTTGTCGCCGTCGACGACGTTGGCGCTAAAGATCTGGTAGGCGTCGTAGCTGCGCGCCACGGTGCCGCTCACCGTGATGGAACCGGTCGAGGTCGGCGCGGCCTGCGCGGATGCGGGGAACACAACCGCGCAGGTGCCGACCACGAGGGCAAGCAGCGCAAACAAGATCGGGAAGGAGCAAACTTTCTTATTCACGACGCTCGCCTCCCTTCGCATTCGCCTTGCGACGAATGTGCATCCAGGCCGCAGCAGCGCAAAGCACCGCCGCGCCGGCAAGGTACGTCAGAGTGACGCCCGACATACCAGAAAGGGGCAGAGTGGTGGAGTAGGTGTTGGTGAAGGTGGAGGCGGGAATGGCGGTTGGGCCCGCGCCGGCGGATGGGACTTCGATGCCCCGCCCGTTCTCGCCCAGGGCGTTGCCCATGTCGTCCTTCATCTGGGTGACCGTGGTGGAGGTGATGAGGCCGGTGTACTTGCCGGCCCCATTCAGCTCAGCCTTCACCGTGACGGCAACCTGGTACTCGGCCTTGGAGTAGCGGAGCTTGTCGATGGCACCGGTGGTAGGCTCGACCTCCTTCACCGTGTAGGTGTAGGTCCTGGCATAGTCACCCACCTCACCGGGGGCATCGGACAGGTGCGACTTGTTGAACGTCATGGCGCCAAAGGTCGCCGTGATGTTGTTGAGCTTGGCGGCGTCGGTCTCCCTTGCCTTTGGGGCAACAGAAATCTTGGGTGCTTCGGGCATGGGGGCTTTGGCTGCATAGTCACCCGTAGCCACAATGCTGAACTCGAACGGCACATAGTTGTCGTCAGCATCCTTCGGCCAATCCGTATTGCGAACGGATTTGGTCACCGGGATCTTCACGGACGTAGCACTGCACTTGTCGGAGATGTACGTAGTGCCACTATCGATGCTCGGCTGCTCGTTCTCTTTCCACGTAATGGAGCCGTTTGTGCTGTCCACCGTGAACTTGTAGGTGTTCTTGTTCAGTTCGTAGCCAAACGGAGCCTGGGTCTCAACAAGCGTGTACGTGCCCGGCAGCAGGCCCTCGAGCTTGAACTTGCCAGGCGCGGTGTCGGTGTCTACCCACGTGGCATCGCTCGAAGTCGACTGGTCGCTCACCTGATCTCTCACGGTCCAGGACTGGTTAACGGCCGCACCATCGGCGTCATTAGTCTTGGTGAGTTTCCACTCAGAACCAGCCAAAGGAGTGTGTTTTGTGTCGCCCTCCCCCACCTTGGTCCAAGACACCGTACCGGTGATGATCTTGGTGTTGGGAATGGCACCTGTGGGGTTATTCTCGAACGGAACATTTTTGCCGTTCTCATCCACGTAACCCTGAACGTAGTTCGGCTTCTCGCCAGTATTGTTCATAGTGGCATAGTAGATGGTGTCTGACTTCTGGTAGCCAGCCGGCGCCGTCTCCTCTTTGATGTAATACGTGAAGTAGTTGGTATCGTTGGAATTGCCGATGTTTGCCTTCTGGTTCAGATAGTTGAACTGAAGCTTGCCATCACCCGAAGCGTAATCATTTGCGCCACCGTCAGTCACCGTCACGATAGCGTCCTTGCCCGCGACAGCATTCTCGACAGAACCATAGATAGCCCACGAGGAACCAGGAAGCGACGTGTTGCCGTTCGCCGCATCGACCTTGCTCCACGCAACGGCGGAGCCGTCGGGCGTATACGACCCAGACCACGGGAAGTTGTGACGCTCCTGATCCATATCGATGACGGAAGCCGAGTTACCCTCACCAAATGCTGCGGCAACCTTCGGGCTGTTCATTGAGAAATCGGCGCCCACATAAACGCGGCCGTTGGTAGTCACATGGTCGTCGAAACTTCCGTTGGGAACGAGAATCGATCCGATCATAGCCGCCGCAGGATCGTCGTCAGTCCACTTGGCACCGGTGGCTGTGCCGCCGTATCCCCAGTCCGCGCGGTTTTCTCCCGCGATGCCGCCTCGAATGGTAAGGCTTTGCGTATCGACAAAGTTCCACATGATGGACTGGGAGGCCAGCGAGTATTTCGCGTCAAGGTCTTTCTTGGCGTACCGACTCTCGTAACCGCGAGATATTTCTGTATCTCCCCACCAGAAGCGCCAGCCGTTGTGGAACTCGACAGGATTAGTACCTGTAACGTTCACGACAATGGATGCGCCTTCGGGGATATTGGTGAACTTAAAGTCGACGCCGCGGTAGTAGACGCCATCCTTCCAGTTGGAGAGCTCGGAACCGGCGATGGTGAAGACCTGTTGCATAGAAGTTCCATCGCCGGTAAAGGTGATGAGTCGCTCGGTGTTGCGAATCTTATTGCTCGGGATTCCGGTATCGAGCGCACCGGAAACAGACTTGCCGCTACCATCGTTGCTACCATCGAATTTGAGTGTATAGCTTGTTCCGTCGTTATTGTACTTGTTGATGACGTAGTTGCTATTAGGCTCTGCAAAGCCGTTGACATCCACCTCGCCGGTATCTTCAAACGAGTCGAGCTGTTTCGATAGCTTCGAGAGGTATCCATTTGTACCGTTATAGCTCGAATAATCGCTACCGTTGACATTAGTCAAATCAACAGCTTTATTGAACAGGGTGCTTTCCAGAGCAGACAAGCCCTCGTACCAATTACCCTGCATTGTCACCACAGACTGGCGTTTATAGTCGCTATCGCGCCAGTATGTGATGGGGCCTGCGATTTGCGCGGTGTAGGCAAAGCCGGAAGGAGTCGCGCCCTCAAAAGGTCTCTGCTGTCCGACCCAAGCGCCTTTGTTCCAAGCGCCAACGGTAGTCGCCCCCGGCAAGTTGCCGTTGTAACCAACGCTCATTTTGGTGATCGCACTGTCGATTCCGGCGACCGCAAGCACGGTGCTGCCGTAGACAGGACGGAACTGGGAACCAAAACCAACGGTGCCAAAGCGGAAACCAGCGCCGCCACTATTATTATAGGGCCAGCTCTCTTTGAGTGGATTCATGGCAAGCTTGCCACGGACCACGGTAAGGCCCTCCGCCTCAGCGGCATATGAGCCGGTGGGGGCGTTGTCCGCATCAAGATCGATAGTGCCGTCGCTCGGCTTATCGCTCGGCTTACCACCGATGTACATGTCGCGGCCGACGTAGGTGGCCACGCCGGGATCAGGGGTTGAGACATTGATATTCGTACCGACACCGATAGACGTGGGAACGTAAATTCCCGGCTTCACGGTGGCCGTCGCTCCCGCTGAAGCCGCATTCGCACTCTGAGCCTGCTCAGCACTATTTGAAGAGCCAGCCTCGCCGCCATTGGTCTCGTCGCTATTCTGGTTTTCGGCATCCTCGCTGGTGTTATCTACAGCAGCGGACTCACTTGAGGAACCCCCCCCCATTACAGTTTCCTCGGTAGAAACTGTCTGGACGTCGTTGGCGATGGCCTGCGAGATCGGGGGCATAACGAGCGACAGTACCAGGCTCAAAACGGAAGCTCCGCACAAAACACCTGCTAGTACACGATGTGTCGCTTTATTACTCTGCTTAGATTTATCTGAATTCGCTTTCATCGATGTCTCCTCCCCAAGAGACCGCGATCTTACTCTTTCACTATCAAACGTATCTGCGCAACCTGTAATTGCGCACGTTTAGTAATCCATATCGTAACGATTGTTTGAACATCTGAGCAACAAAACCGACAATTTTGTAGCGAATTCTCAATTCTCTTGACATTTTCTCAGATTTACCTTCATTTATTCGCTATTTATTTTTTGTTTCTACTGGTAATTTAGTTGCCCATCATTTTTTAATGGCATTAGATTAATTTGCACAACATTTTGCTCAAGAGTAAACATCCTGTGAACAGTCGAAAACGACCATGAACGGTAGGTCATTTACCGAGAGGAATATCCTACCAAACTGATGAGAATATCTTAAACCCATCGGTGGTTAGAAGCATGATGTTCAGACAACAATATTTGAATTTTCGCGCAGATTTTCGGTATCAATTCGCCCAAATCGCCTGAGACCACCGCAAAGGAGCCTGTCCCCTTTGCGGTGGTTCTCCCCCGGCGCTACAGCAGATGCTCCTCGATAAAGATCGCGATGCCGTCTTTGTCGTTGCTGGCGGTTACAAAGTCGGCGGCGGCCCGGGTGGCATCGCTGCCATTTGCCATGGCCACACCCACGCCGGCGTCGGCCACCATGCAAGTGTCGTTATCGGCATCGCCAAACACGCAGATGTTCTGGAGCTCCATGTCGTTGAGCTCCGCCACGCGCACAAGGCCACGCGTCTTGGACACGCGCGGATCCATGAACTCGTAGAGCCGTTGCGTGGTTTGCAGAGCCGCCGCCTTGACGGTGTCGTCGGCAAACGTCGACGCCCGCTCAATCACCCGCGGCATTACCTCGGGCGCCATGGTAAACATCACCTTGGGCTGCGGCTCGCGCAAGAACTCGGCAAAATCGACCACCTGGTAGGGCACGCCGTCGACGCGCGACAGGTGTTCGACGCACGCGTTGCTCTCGGGCACGTAGAACACGCCGTCTCGGGGGCAGACGGGTGTTGCCGGAAGGTCCGCCATGTGCCTGCAGATACGCGCGATGGTCTCGCCCGGCAGCGGATAGCTCAGCTCGTTGATGTCGTGCGCGCGGTCGATGACCTCGGCGCCGCCGCAGCCCACCATCACGTCTACCAGGCCTTCGATGCCCCAGAGCTCGTACATGGCCTCGGTCGCGTGGGCGTCGCGCCCGGTGCACAGGCCAAAGAGCACGCCGCGCTCGCGCAGGGCGTGGATCGCCGCCACGGTGCGCGGGGACACCGTGTGCTGGCTCGTGAGCAGCGTGCCGTCGATATCGCAGAACACGGCTTTGATGTGGCTGAAGGTGGTGTCCATGGGGGCCTTTCTGGGTTGTGCGGCGGTGTGGGGTGTATCTGGAGGTGGCGTTCATGGTATACCAAGGCGTGGGCCGTTGGGGCCCGACCGCCACAAAGGTGCCTGTCCCCTCTGTGGTGGCCGAACCCGAAGGGTGGCCTGGCCCGCCGGAGCGCAAACCATCACAACATTCGACGTTTTTCGGCAAAATCGCGATTTTCATCGAATGTTGTGATGGTTTTTACTGCTTTGCGGCACAATCCAAGTGCCGGCGGCCAAACAGCAGCAGCGCCGCGGGAACCGCCGTCACGACCATGCCCGCACCAACGAGCGTCTGCTGCACGCCAAACGTCGCCGCCAGCCAGGGGGCAATCGCCAGCGGGGCCACGCCGGCAAACATATTGCCAAAGCCCATGACCGAGTTGACGCGACCGAGCTGCTCGAGCGGGGCCGTCGTTTGCACGATGGTGTTGTGGAGCGGGTTGACGACGCCCCAGGCCACGCCAAGGACAATCTGGCCGACAAGGGCCACACCCACGTACGGTGTCCCCACATAGAGCAAACTTCCCAGGCCCACGGACATAAGCGCCACGAGCAGCGTTTTAAGGTTGACCAGGTGCGGCGGCAAGCGGAGCGCGACCACGGCGCCCAGCACCGCGCCCACACCGCTGGCCGCCGAGAGCCAGCCCATCCATTCGACACCGACGTGCAGGACATCGCGATAGAAGAACGACTCCAGCGGATCGAAAGCTCCATAGCCAAAGTTCGAAAGAAAAATAATGCAGAACAGCAGGGCGAGGAAGCTATTGGTAAAGACCGTCTTGATGCTGGTCGCGAAGGTGACGCGGGCGGACGTGCTGGGGTTGGAGCTTTGTCCCGCACGTCCCACTTCCTCTGCCGAATCGGCATCCGCATCCCCGGCGACATGGCTGGTCTGCGGCCTAAAGCCCCAGCCGACAATGAACGCCAGTACGGTAAAAATCATCATGAGCACGAACACCGCCCGTGACGATGCAGCCGCCGCGACAAAGCCGCCCAGCGTGGGTCCGACGATAATACTCACGTTTGAGAACATGGCGATGGCGGAGTTGATGTCTTTGAGCTCGACGGGATCATCGGTGAGGTAGGCCGGATAGGATGTGGCAATGGGCTGGGCGAATCCCATCGTAAAGCCCAGAAACACCGCGCCGAGCAGGACGACGCCGGTCGTGCTGCCAAAGGCGATGATCGCCGCGCCAGTTGCGAGAGCGCCGATGATGCTCAGCAAGAAATGGCGACGCGGACCCCAGGCGTCGAGCGCCGCGCCACCCGCAAAGGATCCCAGGATCACGAATACATTCATAAACAGGACGGCCAGCGATGTCGCGACGACCGAAGCGCCGTCCGCATAGGTGAGCGTCCCGATGACGCCGATAAAGTAGCTGGTCTGAAAACCGGTGTAGATGAGAAAGCGCATTGCCACCAGGTGCTTAGCCTGCGCGGACAGCGATGATTGAGGCTTTGAGAAAAGAGAGACGAGCATGGAGACTCCTTGTTTCATACGAATACGGGCGGTGGGCATTCGCCACCGTCTATCGAACCAATCAATCCGCATGAAACATTAAGGACGCATCAAGCCCCTTCTCTCCGTTTTTCGCTCAGTATGAACTACTTGGTAGATTGTAAGGCATGTCCCACACATCTACTAAAGCAAAAACCACCACAAAGGTGCCTGGCCCCTTTGTGGTGGAAATAACGTTTGCCCAGATAAAACCTGCCAAAATAAACCTGTCCCTTTTTGGCAGGTCTATGTTGTGGCAGCGCAGCGAGCCGGTTCCAAGTGCCCCAGGTCGCCCCGAAAGAGGAGCG
>URDZ01000098.1:0-7364 GCA_900546725.1 uncultured Collinsella sp.
AACTGCGGGAACGGCCTATCCGCTCAATGTGTTCGGCTGAGATCGGAAATCAACCACCACAAAGGTGCCTGTCCCCTTTGTGGTGGTGAGGTGCTAGGGGAGGAGCTTCATGGCGGCGTCGTGGGCGGCGTGCTCGTAGGTGTCGTCGAGGGGCTTGAGCGGCAGCAGGGCGGCAGCCTGTGCATCGCCACGGCGCTCGAGGGCATGGGCGATCAACCAGTCGGCGAGTTCGGGGTTCTTGGGCAGTGCCGGTCCGTGCAGGTACGTGCCGATGACGCCCTTGTAGATGAGACCCTCAAAGCCATCGTCGCCGTTGTTGCCGGTGCCCGTGACGACGGACGTTCCGAGCGGCGTGGCCTCGGCGTCCAAAAGCGTGCGGCCACCGTGGTTCTCGAATCCCACAAAGGGCTCAGGTGCCAGATCGGTTTTGACGGCTACGTTGCCGATCAGGCGGTCGGAGCCGCGTACGGTTTCGGCGGCAATGACGCCCAAGCCCTCAATGCGATCGTCGCCCATGTAGTACGAACGGCCGAGCAGCTGATAGCTGCCACAGATGGCAAGCAGTGTGCCGCCGTCCTCAACATAGGCCGCGACCTTGTCTTTTTGGGCGAGCAGCTCGTGTGCCACGGCTAGCTGGTCGCGGTCGGAGCCGCCACCCATCATGACGATATCGGCATCGGTGAGATCGAGTGACTCGCCCATACGGACCTCGTCCACGCGCACGGGAATGCCACGCCAGGCGCAGCGGCGCTCGAGGGCGATGACGTTGCCGCCGTCGCCGTAGAGGTTAAGGGCATCGGGATACAGGTAGACGATGCGCAGCGGGCGCGAAAGCTCGACTGGCGCGATGCTGACAGGAAGAGCGCTGCCGTCGGCACGGGCTACGGCGCGCCCGGCAACAGCGTCGGCGGTGGCGCCTTTCAGCCCGTCGAGCTCCTTGACCAGCGGCGGGAAGGCCGTGTAGTTGGCGACGGCGTAGAAGGTGTCATCGGCGGCCTCGTCTGCCACGGCGCCAATTGCCTGCGCGACGTCCGAGATAATCGCGGCATCGATGCCGGCGTACTTGAGGCGCACCTGCATGTCGTGCGCGCGCGTGCCTCCGGCAAAGGCGACAAGACCCGGCGTGTCGGCGATGCGCTCAAAGTCGACGTCGTAGATCCACGATACATCGTGGCCGTCGGCATCGTTATCGTTGAGGAAGAAAGCGCAGAGTCTGCCGCCTGCCGTCTTGATGGACTGGATTTGTCGATCGAAGCCTACGGGATTCTTAGCCAGGTTGGCCTCGACGGTGCGGCCGGCGATATCCCAGCGGCCCATGCGTCCGCCGGCGGGGACGTAGGCATCGAGCGTGGGCTGCAGGTGCGCCGTATCCACGCCTAACTCATGTGCGGCAAAGAATGCAGCGGCAACGTTGTAGACCATGTACAGGCCGTTGTAACGCGTGACGATGTGTGCGGCTGGCGCGCTGGAATCAGATCCAAACACCAGGTCAAAACCATAGCCGTCGCAGCTGAGCTCCACGCCCGTCACGCGACGGACAAGCGCAGGGCGGGCCCAGCCGCACGAGGGGCAATGGTAGGCGCCGAGCTGGCCGTATTGCACGTAGTCATACTCCAGCGGCGCGTTGCACTGTGAGCAAAAACGTGAGTCGCTAATACGGTCGGACTCGGTGTTGGTGGCGCCGTCGATGCCAAAGGCAATACTCGCGTTGGGAACGCGCGCGGCAATCGAGGCGCACAGCGGGTCGTCGGCGTTGTAGATAAGCGTTGTTGTCGGCGAGAGCTCCAACGCATGGGCGATGACCTCCTGGGTGTGATCGATCTCGCCGTAGCGGTCTAGCTGGTCGCGGAACAGGTTGAGCAGCACGAAGTACGTCGGCTTGAGCTTGGGCAGGACGCGTACGGTGTAAAGCTCATCGCACTCAAAAACGCCCACGCGCTTGCCGCCACCGGCTCGCTTGAGGCCGCTGCGCGCTTCGAGCAGTGCGCCCACCACGCCCGGCTCCATGTTGTTGCCGGCGCGGTTGCATACCACGGTGGCGCCGCTGGCGGCAACGGCGTCGGCGATGAGGTTGGAGGTGGTGGTCTTGCCATTAGTACCCGTAATCACCACGCTGCGGTCGACAAGGCCAGCGAGGTCGCTCAGCAACTCGGGATCGATCTTCATGGCGATGCGGCCGGGGAGTACGCCGCCCTGGCGTTTGAGGACAGAGCGCAGTCCCCAGCGAGCGATATCGCTCGAGGTACAGGCGAGAGATGAGCGGAGGTTCATGAAACCGTTCCTAACGTAAACGACATGGTCGGGTCGAGTGCGTCACTAAAAACCGTAGCGGCGCGCAAATTCCTGGGCAAGCTGTGACACGTCTTCACAGGCATTGGCCCAGGGGGCAAAGTCGGGAGTGTCCGAGATAATACCGTCCGCTTCCCAAACGGCCTGGTGCGAAAGATCCCAGGGATCGCGCGGCTCGGGCCGGCAGGGAAGGTACGGCGTCTGGTACATGGGGTTCAGCAAGAAGAACGCGCCGCCCTCGCAACGGTTGGCAAACTCACGCAGCGCGCGTGTCGCCGGGCGCATCTTGTTCGTTTTGAACAATAGGATTGTGCGGGCGAGCAGATACCAAGGAGAGTTCTCGAGCGCGTCAGCCCCGATCTCTTCCTCGAGTTGGTGGGCTAGGGCAAAAAAGCCGTCCTCGTCTTCCAGACGAGCGAGGGCGAGCAACACGGTGCCTGCGGCTCGGGTGGGATAGCCTTCTGCTTTAAGGACGCGGCGGGCGTAGTTGGCGGCAGCACGGTAGCGAGCGCTCGCCATACATAGCTGCGAGATGGCCTCGAGTGTATGAAGCCACCCGATAAGAGCCGGCTCGCTCACGGTAAGGTCTGCTGCAGTGACACCGTCGGCCAAAACATTATTGGCCCAGTAGTGCGGGGCTTCTATGTCGAACCCGGGCACGCTTTGCTGCAGGTAATCGGCCGTGGTCGCCTCGAGCTTCATCAGGTCACCCAGGCAGGCGTCAACGGGCGTGTCGGCCAGGATGATGGCGAGCAGCTGCGCGTCGAGGACATGCGCATCGATGCGGACGATCTTGAGCAGCTCATCGCGCATATCGTCGAACAGACGATTGCGCGTCTGCTCGAACTCCTCGTCGCTGCCCATGTCCTCGATGCGATGGAGCTCGTCGAGCAGGTGGCGATGAACACCGGCGTAGGACAGCAGTGCCTGGGCATGCTCGGTCTGCGCATACTTATGAGGGTTGACGTTCACGTCGTTATGGACAAGCTCGCGTGCTGCATCGGTGAGTTCGGGGTGCGACGCAAGGTAGGCGCGCTCCAGGTAGGCGGGGATGTAGACGCTCGGATCCATTAGAGGTCTCCTCCCTTAAACGGCAGGCCCTGCTCGGCCGCCCGCAGGATGCGCTCGTCGATCTGGGAACGCACGATATCGTTGGTGGCGACCCAGGCGGCAAAGCTGGCGTTGTCGGGAGCGCCCAGGCCCTCCTGCAGCACCGGCGTTGCCTCGGACAGCGCAAGGACGAGCTCGTCGGTGGAGCCCACACCTACGTTGACGCGAGCATAGACACCATCGGGAAACTCGGTTTGGAAGTAGAGTGCTTCGGCCGCGTGCGGGCATGAGCGCACAAGGATACGCAGGTAGTGCTCGGCGCCCTCGTAGTCCAGCTCGCGCCAGGCAGCGCTCATCAGCGCGATGAGCGTCCACGGGTCCAAGTCGCGCTCCGCATCTTTGGGACGACGGCGCAGCGGCGTGTTGGCGAGATAGGGGACGGAGTGGGCAGAGCGAAATCGCTTGAGCTCCTCGGCGGGGTATTCGAGCTTTGCCATAGCGAGCATCGCGGTGTGGCGGACACCAGCGGGGTCGTTGGGCGCAAAGTCCAAGCTGCGATTCGCGGCTTGGAGCGACATGCGGTAGCGTCCGCTAATGAGCGCGCGCGATGCCAAGGCGGCAAGCCAGCGCAGGTAGGGGCGGCGCATAAGGTCGCCAGCGGCCTCACGCTCGTAGGGGTCCTGCGCCGAGGCGATTTTGAGCGCCAGGTCATGCTCGACTTCATCGCGCTTGGATGCCAAGTACTGTACGTATTCCTCGTTGGAGCTGGCGGTGAGGGCGGTCAGCATGCGCTGGGCATCCCAGTTGGCCGGGTCGAGCGCGGCTGCCTCGCGGAGCATGTTCTCGGCAGCTGCCTCTTCTTGCTCTGCCTGGGTATCGTCAGGGATAAAGGGAATGCGGTAGTCGACAGCCTCGACCACCTTGGCAATGAGGTGCCCGGCGCGGTCGCGGTCGTGCACGATGAGCGGTGCGGGGTTGCGGGTGAATTGTTCCATCAGACGCTCTACGGCGGCACCGTCGGTGAGCGGGATATTGTCGCGGCGCAAGGCCTCAAGAACGAGGCGATGGCAATCCTCTTGAATGGGATCGAATGCCATGGGGCCTCCTTTGCTGCGGTTAGGGTTCAAATGTTTCTATATAAGGTTCTAGTTTACCCGCATGTGGCACACCGGGGGTGCCGCACTTGGACTTGCACCTTTGCACCACGAAGACGGATGTCGCACAAATGTCGGCACCTTGGACGACCGAGTGGTATCACGGTGCCGCAAACGGTCGATTTTTGGCGGCGAACGGTGCATATTTTGGAGGGGCACGGTCCTGCCCGGGATATGTAGTCAACCTTGATAAAACGTTTGCCCAGCTTGGGAGTATGAATGCCGCACAAGGGTCTTCAGGGATAGAAAAAACGTTTCATCATTGGCGGCTTTAGGTGAATAACTGACCAACCAGAACGGTAAAATAGTGTTTGTCTGAGCGTTGAGACGTTTAGACATCGCGCATTGTCATCGCCGGCAACGCGCAAACCGGTCCTAACGGAGCCAATTGGGTGCTCCGTTATATACGCAAGTCTAAGAGGGGCTTGTTTAGGAGGCACAGTATGGGACGTTTTACCAATCCTCGCGATCTGTACTTTGGTGAGGGCGCTCGCCACGAGGTGAAGAACCTCAAGGGTAAGAAGGCCATCATCGTTTCTGGCGGCAGCTCTATGCGCCGCGGCGGGTTCCTGCAGGACGTTGAGGCCGACCTCAAAGAGGCCGGCATGGAGGTCAAGCTGTTCGAGGGCGTCGAGTCCGATCCCTCCATCGAGACCGTCATGAAGGGCGCAGCCGCTATGCGCGACTTCGAGCCCGACTGGATCGTTGCTATCGGCGGCGGTTCGCCCATCGATGCTGCTAAGGCCATGTGGGTCTTCTACGAGTATCCCGAGGAGTCCTTCGACAACATTATCCAGCCGTTCAGCTTCCCCGAGCTGCGTCAGAAGGCTCACTTCTGCGCCATTTCCTCTACCTCCGGCACTGCTACCGAGGTCACCGCATTCTCCGTCATCACGGATTACGAAAAGGGCATCAAGTACCCGCTGGCCGACTTCAACATCACCCCTGATGTCGCCATCGTCGACCCCGAGCTCACCTACACCATGCCCGCCAAGCTGTGCGCTCACACCGGCATGGATGCTCTGACCCACTGCATGGAGGCCTACGTTTCCACCTGCGCCTCTATGTTCACCGACGCCAACGCTCTGCACGGCATCCGCGAGATCGTCGAGTGGCTGCCCAAGTCCTATGCTGGCGACCATGAGGCCCGTCAGCACATGCACGAGGCTCAGTGCATCGCCGGTATCGCCTTCTCCTCGGGCCTGCTCGGCATCGTTCACTCCATGGCTCACAAGACCGGTGCTGCCTTTGAGAACGGCCACATCATCCACGGTGCCGCTAACGCCATGTACCTGGGCAAGGTCATCCAGTGGAACTCCAAGGATCCCCGTGCTGCCGAGCGTTACGCTTACGTGGCCAAGGAGATCCTGCACCTTCCCGGCGAGACCAACGAGGAGCTCATCGCTGCGCTCGTCCAGAAGATCCGCGACCTCAACGACCAGCTCAACATTCCGCAGTCCATCAAGGATTACGCGAATGGTGGCGTGAAGGTCGACGCCGAGAACCCGCAGATGGTTTCCGAGGAGGAGTTCCTCGCCAAGCTGCCCGAGATCGCCGCGAACGCCGAGCAGGACGCCTGCACGCCCGAGAACCCGCGTGAGACCAAGGCTGCCGACTTCGAGAAGATCCTCAAGGCCTGCTACTACGACACCGACATCGATTTCTAATCGACTCTTGTTATCGTAACGAGGGGCTCCGCACGTATCCGTACGGAGCCCCTTTCTTTTTTAGAGAATGGGATAGTTATGGCTGCAATTTTCAATAGCCCCAGCAAGTACATCCAGGGTCCGGACGAGCTCGCCAAGCTCGGCTCCTATGTCGAGCCGCTCGGCGCTAAGGCCCTCGTCATCGTGACGCCTTCGGGCAAGAAGCGCGTCGGTGCCAAGATCGAGGGCGGCTTTGCCGAGGCCAAGGCCGAGCTGATGTTTGAGGACTTTAACGGCGAGTGCTCCAAGGGCGAGGTCGATCGCCTGGTTGCGCTCGCTCGCGACAACGGTTGCGACATCATCGTCGGCGTCGGTGGCGGCAAGATCCTCGACACCGCGAAGGCCGTCGCCTATTACCTGGAGTCCCCGGTTATCATTTGCCCCACCATTGCCTCGACCGATGCACCGTGCTCGGCACTTTCGGTGCTTTACACCGATGACGGCCAGTTCGATAAGTACCTCTTCCTTAAGGCAAACCCCAATATCGTCCTGATGGATACGACGGTTATCGCGGCGAGCCCGGTGCGCCTGACGGTTTCCGGTATGGGCGATGCGCTCGCAACCTACTTCGAGGCCCAGGCGACGCACGATGCCGACGGCGGCACCTGCGCTGGCGGCAAGGGCAGCATGGCTGGTCTGGCGCTCGCCAAGCTCTGCTACGAGACGCTTATGGCCGATGGCGTCAAGGCCAAGGTTGCGCTGGAGAAGGGTGCGCTCACGCCTGCCGTCGAGCACATCATCGAGGCCAATACGCTGCTTTCGGGCATTGGCTTTGAGAGCTCGGGCCTTGCTGCCGCTCATGCCATCCACAATGGCCTGACGATGCTGCCCGAGTGCCACAGCATGTATCACGGCGAGAAGGTCGCCTTCGGCACTATCGTCCAGCTGGTACTCGAGGATGCCCCGACCGAGAAGCTCGAGGAAGTCTTGGGCTTCTGCATTGAGCTGGGCCTGCCGGTCACGATGAAGGAACTTGGCGTTGCCGAGCTTACGCGCGAGCAGGCCATGATTGTTGCCGAGGCCGCGTGCGCGCCCGAGGACACCATGTGCAATATGCCGTTTGAGGTGACGCCCGAGATGGTCGCAAACGCCATCCTGGGTGCCGACGCACTGGGCCACTACTATCTCATGGATGAGTAAATCAAGCTAAGGAAGGGGCAAAGCC